>JASGVX010000008.1 GCA_030054735.1 Methanobacteriota archaeon
TTCTAATCTTAAAAATAATTGTTAGTACTTTTTAAATATACAATTCATATAGATATTAAAATTTTATATATAATTATTATTTAATTTGAGGAACATAAACAAAAGTAACATTTACAGGAAAAAATTATATACCTGTTTGAATTAATCATATTATGTAGAAGATAAATATGTCTCTAAAAACGGTGTTTGAGACATATCGTAAAAAGTCCCACAGCCCAGTTTCAAAAAAACCCTACGGGGAAATATATTCGAGGAATGGGGTTTGTGAGGCCTGTTTCTGGTTATAAATGGACTAAAACGAGTAACTATGGAAAAGCTAGTGATAAACATGAACAGAAAAGATAAAGCGAGTCAAATAGGACTCATGATATTAGGAACACTCCTAATGTTGGGCATGCTCTGTGCACCTGCGTGTGCACAGTACAATTACGATGGTTTTCACCTTGAAACCATCAAGAACGGAACCGTAAAAGGGGACGTTTATGTAAGTTGCGGAGACAGAGCCGGTCTTAATGATTCTACATGGGCCTACAGACAAAATACTCTTGTAAGCACATTTACAAATGTCCCGACAAGCGGCATCAAGTGGGCTGAATTGAAGGTTGGAGTCTGGGGGGGATCACAAGTACGCCAAGGTTTTGCAAATGCTACATTGAGCAATGCTACAGACCCCTATCCAAGCGGATATAACCTTGGATTGGTGAACCTTAATACGATAAATCCCTCCGCCAATGTAGATTGTTGTGGAAATGGAATATATTTGATCAAGTACAATTGTACAAATGAACTTCCTCTACTGAATAACAGCAGTATTACCGCAACAATCAACGCATGGCCGGACTGGACACTGCCACAAGCTAACTGGCTTGACAGCCGTATCTACGGAGCTGTCCTTATTGTTGTCTACGAAGACGGGAACTGTTATACACAGTTCTGGATCAACCAGGGCTTGGAGAACCTGCACAAGAATTACACCGACCACCCCCACAAGGACGCTAGCATCACCTGGTTCTACGGGACTGCATATGAACCCTGTCCTCTAGGAAATACTAGCTTGACAGTTGGGTATTTTGCTGGTGACTATGGTCAGAATGACTACCTGCATTTCAATGTTCCCAATGCTTCAGATTCTCCATATAACATCACCAACGCTGCCTGGAACAAAACTCACTACTCCACATACCAGATAGGCGGGGATGACGTTGCTAACGAAAACAGTGACACAAGCAGATACTTCGACCTGCATACGTTCTGTGTACCAGGCCTTTTAAACAACGCGGACAACAATTACGCAATCTTCTGGAGAGGTCATGCAAACGGCAATGATTCATATATCACTGACCCTCCCTGGCCTGGCGTCAATCCTGAAACAGAAGCCTATTACTCGCCATTCCTTGCAGTGTTGAAGACAACAAAAATAACTACCTATGACTTCAGCAACAACACAGCAGGAAGGGCAGGCGTAGACCTGTTTGCCTATAAATACCAGAATAATTCTAGAGCACCGGTAACCAACGATGTTCCGGATATTGAATTCAATTCAACGGAGTACAGCAGGATTAGTGCAGACGACGGCACTTTCCAGGAGGATGAAACTGATGTCGTTGGCAACTATGCAGCACACAGGTTTGTGTTCAATACAAACTGCTGTAACACGTCCAACTTCAATGCAACCAACGTAACCTGGAACGGTAAAGGCTGGCATGATGCTGGAGGTGATTCAAATGGTACTTACCTCTACATCTGGAACTTTAATACTAATGCCTATGAAGAACTGGCCAACTGTAGTGGCAACGGAACCGAAAATACCCTGACCGGAGAAAAAACAGCTAACCTCAACAACTATATCAACAATGGTCAGGTGATTGTGCTGGCAGAACAGAAGGCGGTAGATGATGGAGATGATCATTCACATATCGAAACAGATTATGTAAAACTGTTTCTTAGACCAAATGCATGAGAACCGATTTTAGAAAAAACACAAAATAATATAATGTTCTTAGGAACTTTGATCTATTAAACCTGGAGGTTTATTAAACCTCCGTTTTTTTAAGAAGAATTTGGAAACCCACTTTTCATATTAGATTTTCTTGCTTGCAGTTTATTGATCGTAGCAAAAATTTGCCTCATATTTTGTTCTTTTTCTCTATATAGGACGTATGTTCAAGATTCAATTCATAGTGTAAAATCGATCTATCAGAGCCAGTTTTTGTTAAATAGAAAAAAATAGAATAAGAATTCATAAGTATTACGTAACATAAAAGTTTATAATAATGTTATTTATCAGATATATAAACATATGTAAAATTTATCTTTTAATAATATTTAAATATTTAGTGGTTTTTATCCTTTTTCTGAAGTAAATCTCTTGCGGCAAAACCCCTGAACTATGGAATCTTTGAAAAATATGCAGTTCACTAGCTGGTATTTAAAAAGATAGGACTTACGCAGTTGAGTTGAGAAATCAGAGGATGAAACCTCAAACTCTAAAAAACGCCAATGTTCATAAACTCTCATTTACTGGATTCAGATTTCAACTGCATAAGCCGTGAAAAATAATTCTTTGATTTTCGGAGGAATCAGTATACGAACACAAGAATATTTATAATTTTCGGAGGAATTAGTATATGAATACAAAAATATTTCTAATTTTCATCGCTCTTCTTTGCACGATGTTAATAACACCTGCAGAAGCAATGTTAATGATACCTGAAGAAGCAAAGACCTGGTATGTAGATGACAGTGGTGGAGCGGATTTCACCAATATACGGGCTGCTGTCAACAGTGCTTCTTCCGGTGATACGATTTTCGTTTACGCCGGGACTTATGATGGTTTTGAAATACCTGTCCCATACCTGACTATCAAAGGAGAGGGACCAGATCTAGTAACCGTTTATGGTAGAATAGATATTCCAATGACTGCGTATTATGCAAATGCAACTGGAACTATCCTTGAAGGAATGAAAATAACAAGAGCCCCACTTATATCTAGTCCATGTTCGGATACAACTATAAGAAATTGTGTGTTTGATGGGCTTTCTTCTATAGATCTGAGAGCTGAGCGGATAACTTTTGAAAATAACGTAATCTCTAATATTACAGGAAATAATGCTTTATGTCTAAGAGGAGCACATAACTCAATAGTAAAAAATAATATAATCAAAAACTGCACGGGGTCTGCGATTTGGCTTAGAGGAGCCAATATTACAGTTAAGAACAATCATATAGAATCAAATGGTTATGGATTTTATTTTAGGGATGCAGGAAATGAAAACAAAATATATTTGAATACCATAACTGGCAATACACAACTTACTAAGATTAAAGGAACGATTCCTGATATTACCTACTGGAACTCCACAACCCCCATTAAATACACCTACAACGGTCAGACCTACACCGGCTACATGGGCAACTACTATTCTGACTACACAGGCACAGACGAAGACGGCAACGGAATCGGCGACACCCCCTATGTCCTGCCTGACAACCTCGGGACCGATTATTACCCCCTGATGCAGCCCTATGAAAACTACTTTAACGAAAAACCTGTCTTTACCAGCATCGAAGTCACACCGGCTGCAGCTGACCTGACCACAAGCAGCACCCGGCAGTTCACTGCAAAAGCATTAGACCAGTACGGAAACCCAATAGAAAACATCACCTTCACCTGGTCAAGCAGCAATGAAGCAGCAGGCACAGTCAACTCAACAGGTTTCTTCACCGCAGCCTCAGTCGGGGAAACAACAATAACAGCATCTGCAGAGAACATAAATGGCACTGCAAAAGTAACAGTAAATCCCCCTGCCGTAGCTGCAATTAAAGTTTCGCCGTCCACAGCCAGCCTGACTCCGGGCGCAGCCCTGCAGTTTACAGCAGAAGCATTTGACCAGGACGAAAATCCCATGTCCGGAATAGGCTTCACCTGGTCAAACGATAATGAAAACATTGGGACAATAGATCCAGATGGGCTGTTCACAGCAAAAAGTTTCGGCACAGCAAGCATAAGCGCAGCAAACGGAGAAATTAACGGCACGGCCCTGATAAACGCTACAAGTACCGACCTTCTCGCAGAAGCAATTGATGAAGGTACCCAGGTCCAGGGCAAACAGGGAACCGTAAATATAACGGTAAAGAACGCAGGCCCTGCAGCAACAGGGCCATTCAGTGTCTTGCTGCTTGACGGAAGTACCGAAATTGGCAGGAGCACGATTGATGCCCTTGGAATAGGCGAGTCCAGCAGCGTAACCATCCCGTGGACTCCGTCCTCATACGGCGAGGCAAACCTCACTGCTGTTATTGACCCTGAAGGCGCGGTTGCGGATTCCAATCCTTCAAACAACCAGTTCTCCAGAACAGTGACAGTAACACCTTCCCTTCCTGACCTGTCGGTATCCTCGGTCTCGTTTAGCAACTACCCGTTTTTCAATAATACACTTGAAGTGACCATCGACAACTCTGGAGCAAAGAGTGCAGGGGCATTCAACGTTACAATATTGATTGGCGAGATCAATAGAAATGTGAGCATACCGGAACTTGGCGGAGGAAACATTACTACCTTCACTGTTAAAGATATTAAACGGCAGGTGAATGAGAATGTGCTTATCACGGTCACGGTTGACCCGGAAAATTCCATTCCCGAAGCGGATGAAACAAACAACGAGTACAGCAAAAGCGTAACAATAACAGCGACCGACCAGAGATACATGGGTGGTCGTTTCTCCAGCGGAATGGATAAAGTGAATAACGCTGTTTATCATGAAGGCCATATAGGAGTTGCCTATTCCCTTGGAGGCACTTACTACACCTGGTTTACACAAAAAGGCACTGTTACCTATACCACTGAAGATTTACCCATACCTGCTGGTGCCACCATAAAATCAGCCCGGCTCTACCAGGGCTGTACCTGGTACGGCTACCCCGGCTTCACAGTAGAATTCAACGGCCATGAGAGCCAGGAACGTGTTGCCCAGTATGGTGATAATATCAATGGGCAGGATGCCTTTGATGTGACACCTTACTTCAACGCAACCGGGAATAACACAGCAGTCATAACAGCAGGCCGTTACCAGAGGGGATTTTACGGCACGCTTCTTATAGTGGTTTATGAAGCTGAAAGCGAACCCTACCGCCAGATCTGGATAAATGAAGGCAGCGATTGTCTCCTTTACGGAAGCCTCGATCCTTATGTAGGCTATTCAATGTTCAACAACGTAAGCACAACAGATATCGTATCTGCCAGAGTAACCACTTTTCTCGAATCCGGTGACAATAATGAGCAGAACACCATATTCTTCAACAATCAAGACGTCACCATTACTGGAAAAGGTGGATCTGACCCCGCGTTCTTCAAGTACGATGTCACAGGCGCCATACAGAACGGTACCAACGAGTTAGGTGTCCGGGGTGAAGGTGGTAACTACTTCAACTTCGCCAATGCTATCCTCGAAGTAACCAAAGTAACTGCTTCTGAAGCCAACTTCTCTGCAAACCCCACGAGCGGAGACGCTCCACTTGCTGTGAAGTTCACTGACACTTCAACAGGCACTCCTGCTTCGTGGGAATGGGACTTCGGAGACGGCAGCACTTCTACCGAACAGAACCCAACTCACACATACACAGCCGAAGGGACATACACCGTAAAACTCACAGTATCAAACTCTCTCGGAAGCGATTCTGAAGAGAAAGTTGGATACATCAATGTTGGTTCTGCAGTTCTTGCCCCAGTTGCCGATTTCAGTTCGGATATAACAGGCGGCAATGCGCCTCTTGCAGTCCAGTTCAAAGACGAATCCGCAAACACCCCAACTTCGTGGGAATGGGACTTCGGTGACGGCAAAACCTCAAACGAACAGGACCCGGCTCATACCTATGAAACCGTGGGAACGTATACGGTAAAACTTACTGCATCAAACTACGGCGGTAGCGATGCCATAGTAAAAACCGATTACATCAGCGTAAGTTCTGATGTTTCAGCACCTGTTGCAAGCTTCACAACTGATTCAAATGCAGGCAATATACCGTTTACAGTCAAATTCACAGACACTTCCACAGGAGAAATCAGCAGCTGGAAATGGGACTTTGGCGACGGCAGCACCTCAACAGATCAGAACCCGACTCACACCTATGTAACAGAAGGGAGCTACATAGTAACTCTAACAGCTACAGGCCCAGGCGGCAGTGATACGGTAACTTCTGCCGAGCCTCTTCTCGTTAGTGCAGCTATAACTTCCCCAAGTTACAACGGAGGAATTCCGCTGACAACAGTCCAAAGC
>JASGVX010000009.1 GCA_030054735.1 Methanobacteriota archaeon
AATTATGGAAATAATTTATGAAGTAAATTACTATTCTTTTGGCTTTCTAGCGCTTGTTGTTGAAAAACATGTTTTTCATGAAAAGCTCTATTATATTCCCCATAAAAAGTTGGAGTTAAGGTTAATAATATCCTTCTTTCGGCAGGTCGACATTTAATTTTTCATAATTTTTGTTGAGCCACAAGTTAGCCAACTTTCAATCTCAATTCTCGCCAGGGGATGCCATAAAAAGACATCAAGAAAAATGTTCTGATTTTTAATGCCGAACTGCCGAATGTAGGTTCTATTATTATAGGAGTCAAGAGGTCAAGAATGCTCTTAGCTTCAATAAAAGAGGGGAGTTTTACTCTCTGTAAATTCCGTTCCCTGTGGTAAAGCAGCAGATAAAATCTAAACTCCGAAAAAATAAAAATCGCGGTTAGAGGAAAAAGTCCAGAATAATCGAAACTGCATAGATTACAAAGGTTCCGTGGTAAACGAGCAGTATCTTCAAACCCGCAGACGTAGTTTTTTCTTTCCAGAGATAAAGGTTTGATCCTGCAAGAAGCACAAAAGCTGTGAAAAAGCCATAGAGAGCAATAGTTCCAAGCTCCTTGAGGAAGAAGATAGCCGCAAAGAAATGCAGGAGCGTAAAACCCGTGACCCAGTACATAGACCCCTTTGCGCCGTAAAGGACAGCTATAGAATTCATGCCTCTTGCCCGGTCATTTTTCAGGTCAATGAAATCATTCAAGCCTAGGTGCGCCATTGTCCAGGGGTATAAAAAAATCATATAGAGCAGCATTGTCATATCTGGCTGACCGTAACAAAGATAGCCTGCTGCCGGAAAAAGGGTTAAATCCGTCCTTCCGAGAAGCTGGGCTATAGGGAAGTTCTGATTTCTTTTTTTAACCTGATAAAAAGTCTCAATGCCATAAGAGTAGAGCATTATTGCAAAAACATAAAGAGAATTTGGGTAGGGAAGCGTAAATATCAGGGCAGAAGTGATGCCTGCAAGCAGAAGAAAGAGCCAGAAAGCTTTTTTTGAAGAAATCTTTCCCGAGGGGATGGGTCTTTCTTTAAAAAGCCTCCAGTACCCTGTAAGGGTATTTTCCACATCAAACCGATCTCTGTTTCTGTCCACATAATCATTGAGCACTAAGCCGGCTTCGAACCCGAGCAGCCCTATCAGCGCAGCTTTGATTATTAATGCCCAGGAAAAACCGCCGTAATTTGTAAAAGCGAGCACAAGCCCTGAACAAAAAAAAAGGGGCCAGGCAGGGAGGAAGTGAGCGCGGGTGAGGTCGATGTAAGCTTTCAGTGTTTCTTTCATTTGTTTTGCTCCCAGTAAGAACTGTGGGAATTAAGGGAGCCATCCCATAAAAATTGATAGGAAAAGGGAAGATCCCTTTAATTTAATAACAGCAAGTTTACAGAATCTTACTTAAAAATGACTTTGTCCTCTCATTCTGAGCATTAAAGAAAATATCCTGAGGCGTGCCTTTTTCGACAATGACGCCGTCATCCATGAAAAGCACACGGTCCCCGACTTCTCTGGCAAAGCCCATTTCGTGAGTCACGAGAATCATTGTCATACCTTCTTTTGCCAGGTCTTTCATGACATTTAATACTCCTCCTGGCATCTCGGGGTCAAGCGCTGAGGTGGGCGTCAAAGAGCATACTTTCTGGCGCATGACAAAAGCTCTTGCTATTGAAACCTTTTGATGCTGGCCTCCGGAGAGGGAACAGGGATATACATTGGCTTTGTCTTCAAGCCCTACCTTTTTAAGGAGGTTATAAGCCCGGTCATAAGCCTCCTTTTCAGAAAGCCCACGCACCTTCATTGGGGCCAGGGCAATGTTTTTAAGGATAGTCATGTGAGGAAAATGGTTGAAACGCTGGAAGACCATACCGACTTCTTCGCGGATCTTCTTGATATTCGCGCCGGGACCTGTGATCTTTTTCCCGTCTATCCAGATTTCTCCCGAGGTAGGGTTTCAAGATTACAAATTTTACGGAAACTATAAACCGATTATAGTAAACATCAAAAATAGAAATATGTAGCCTGAAAAGGCTACGCGAATTATTATAGAAAAAACTGCTTATGCAGTTTTGTTGTCGTCGTCGTCATCGTCTGCGTCGTCGTCGTCGTTGTCGTCGTCGTCATCAGCAGTTTCGTTGTCGTCGTCGTCATCGTCTGCGTCGTCGTCTTCAGCAGTTGCGTTGTCGTCATCAGCAGTTTCGTTGTCGTCGTCTGCGTCGTCGTCATCTACTGGTTCTTCGTTAACTGCTTCTCCGACAGGTTCGGTGCCATTATCAGCTACGGGGGTTTCGTCTACAGCTCCTTCAGTAGCCCCTTCATCTGTCTTTTCAGCACAGCCGGCTGCAAAGATGACAGTAGCAATGACAAGGAGCATGGCCATGATCTTTGACATTTTTTTCATTAATTTTACCTCTAAAAGTTCTCTTCCTTTTTTTCACCCATCTCATAAAAATTCACAAGACATTCATATGAGACATTTATGCATGACCAGTCAATAAGATTAAAACCTTTCGATTTGGTATAAAAAATAAGAGAATGATGAGGTCTTAATCGCTCCAAAAAATAGACCTTTATAGACGAATGTACCGAAATATTTGAATTATAAATGTTTAATTGTAAATATTTAGCCGTTATAAAACAATATCAATAGCCATCTTTATTAATATCCAATAGACAAAATTCTGTAATTTGATTTTCTTTGACTGCTGGCGTTTGACTTCGTTTTCTCTTTGTTCATAAGTTAATTCTTGCTTTCCTCTTTTTAACAAGAATCAATATCAACAGACATGTTTTGATAGGCTGAATTGTTACGTTTAATTTTGAAATTTGAAGAAAAATGTATTCTTAGATGTTCAAGTAAAAAAAGATAAAAGCAGAATTAGGAAAGGTGTGAGAAGGAAAACAGCGAAAATTAAGCAAATATTTCATGATGTTTTCCTGTCGCGCAACTATAAAACTTTAAAGCCTTAAGTGTAAAAGTAATTAAACAAGAACTATTGAGGACAAGATTCTGAATAACTACAAAACCCTGCGAAGCTCTGGAAAATCTCAAAAAGAATTCAAAAATTCTGTATTTATCGGGCATGCGAAGCACGTAAAAAACGAAAACGAAGCAAAAGATTTCATAAATGAAATAAAAAAGCTGTACGAAGATGCAAATCATAATGTTTCAGCTTATATTGTAAAAGAAGGGAATTCCTTTGCCCTCAAATACGATGATGATGGAGAGCCTGCGGGCAGTTCTGGAAAACCTGTTTTTAAGGTTATCGAATCAAAGGGACTCGACAATATAGCTGTTGTCGTTACCCGATACTTTGGGGGAACAAAGCTGGGCTTTGGGGGGCTTTCCAGGGCTTACCGAGAAACTGCAATTTCAGCAATCGAAGACGCAGGTATTATCGAAGTCTTTGAAGAGATAAGGTTCACGGCACGTTTCGGATATCCTGAGCTCCAGAAGATAAGGAAGCTTGTAGAGGAATATGGAAGAATCGAGCAAGAAAACTACACAGATACTATCGAACTTGGTTTTCTCATAAAAAAGGATATTGAAGAAGAGTTTCGTGAAAAACTGTCAAACCTCACAGGAAATAAAATTGAACTTAAAAAGGCTTGATCAGACCAGTCAGTTTTATTCCGGAATTAAACTCCGTGAAATATTCCTTATAAAAGAAAACACTGAAATTCAGGAAATCACTAAAATGTATGGAAGACATATATTAACCTTAACTCCAACTTTTTATGGGGAATATAATAGAGCTTTTCATGAAAAACATGTTTTTCAACAACAAGCGCTAGAAAGCCAAAAGAATAGTAATTTACTTCATAAATTATTTCCATAATT
>JASGVX010000010.1 GCA_030054735.1 Methanobacteriota archaeon
TAAGGTAGTAGGGGCATTCCCGAATGACGAATCAGTATTGAGACTCGTAGTATCAATACTCATAGATATAAATGAAGAATGGATTACAGGAAATAAGTATTTAATAATGGAACAATAATCAAAAAACAAGAGGAAAAGGGTATAGAGAATTTTACAGAAAATTAGACACTGCCTATATCGGTCTTATTTTTTTTCATATCCATCTGTTAAAGGGCTTTTAGACCTTTTCTTTTTCTATTTTCGCTGGCTATAACCCAAATATTTATCAAACCTGCCATGAAATATTCTGTAGAATTCGACGCCTTACATCTTTACAATATAAATCTTTTCCTCTCCCTCACAGAAAACTTCCTTTTAAATAAACTAATTATTCTTTTCTCTGTCTCTTCTCATTCCAGTTTAAAATATGGGTTGAAACAAACCAAGATCTGGATAAGGTTTATAAGGTTTGGTTATTTCTTTTGAATGAGTCATGCCTTGTGCATGTCTTCAGTGTAATGACTGTTTGAGGAATTGTTTTATCAACTTATTTATATACATTTCCTTTAATACAGTTAATTATATATATTCTTGAATACTGCCATGTGAATTCTAGTTAGAGGTTCTAATTAGCATCTATTGTAATAAGACGGTAATTCTAATTTAATCTCTAAATTTTTATATAAGATAAAAACCCATCTAGCCATTGAACAGTACATTATGGAGTAATCAAAGATGAAGTTCGGAATAGAATTTGTGCCGAGCGATCCTGCTTTAAAGGTCGCATATTACGCAAAGCTCTCAGAACAGCAGGGATTTGACAACATCTGGATCACTGACCACTACAACAACCGTGATGTATATTCTACTCTTACCGTTATCGCTTTGAACACCAACAGCATAAAGATCGGCCCCGGTGTTACAAACTCCTATACAAGGAACCCTGCAATTACAGCATCCAGTATTGCTTCCATTGCTGAAATTTCAGGTGGTAGGGCAGTTCTCGGTCTCGGACCTGGAGACAAAGCAACTTTCGATGCCATGGGCATTTCCTGGAACAAGCCTCTTGCAACCACGAAAGAAGCAATTCATGCTATCAGAGATTTCATCGAAGGCAAGAAAGTCTCCATGGACGGCGAAATGATCAAGTTCGGAGGTGCAAAGCTTGCTTTCAACGCCGGAAGAGTTCCAATTTACATGGGTGCCCAGGGTCCCAAGATGCTCGAACTTGTCGGTGAAATTGCGGACGGTGTCCTTATCAACGCTTCTCACCCCAGGGACTTTGAGGTCGCTGTAGAACAGATCCGCAAGGGTGCCGTAAAAGCCGGCCGTGACCCAGGTAAAATAGATGTTGCAGCATACGCCTGCTTCTCAATCGACAAAGACCCTGAAAAAGCAGTTAATGCTGCAAAAGTAGTTGTTGCCTTCATCGTAACCGGCTCCCCTGACCTTGTCCTCGAACGCCACGGCATTCCAGTAGAAGCCAAGAAGCAGATTGGAGATGCCATTGCCAAAGGAGACTTCGAATCTCTCAAGGGCGGACTTGTTACCCCAAAAATGATCGAAGCCTTTGCAATCTGTGGAACTCCAGATGACTGTATGAAGAGGATTAAAGAACTTGAGGCAATCGGAGTAACCCAGGTTGTAGCCGGATCCCCAATCGGTCCGGACAAAGAAAAGGCAATAAGGCTTATAGGGAAAGAAATCATTGCAAAGATGTAATTTTATTACATCCTGCAATATTTTTTTTTAATTTGTTCATATTATTATTCATTTTATAATTTTAAAAAATCTTGCCAGTAGGGCAAACTTATCAAGGCATTGGAGCTAACTGATTGCCAGCAAAGATTGCAGAAGTCATTCAATATGACGTATGCGCAGCCCGTGGGGCATGTGAGGCTGTATGTCCTATTGGGGCTGTTACCGTAAAGAAGGCGGCAGAAATTAAGGGCATTGCGGAACACTTCCTGGAAGTCTGCAAAGAATTAAACTTTGAAACGGGAATCCGCAATGAAACAGTCTAAAATTCAATTTGAATCCAAAACATAATTAGAAAGAGGAATTCGTTACATTCGAGGTTGGATCCGATGACACGAGCTTTTTACATAGGGCGTTTTCAGCCGTATCACTTCGGACACCATGCCGTAATTATGCGGATTGCAGAAGAGGTGGATGAACTGGTCATAGGCATTGGGAGTGCCCAGAAAAGCCATGAAGACACCGATCCGTTTACTGCAGGGGAAAGGGTTCTGATGGTCTATAATGCGCTTGAACACCTTCCTATCCGTCATTACGTGCTTCCTATCGAAGATGTCAGGTATAACTCTATCTGGGTCCACCATGTAGCATCCAGAACTCCTCGTTTTGATGTGGTGTACTCGAACAATCCTCTGGTCATCCAGCTTTTCCGGGAAGCTGGGTTCAGCGTTAAGGAATCTCCCCTTTATGTCAGAGAAAGGTATTCAGGCACTGAAATAAGAAGAAGGATGATTGAAGGAAAAAAGTGGGAGCACCTTGTCCCTAAGCCAGTTGTAGATGTAATCAAAGACTGCGACGGAGTAGAACGCCTAAGGAATGTTTCTGCAAATGAGAGCAACTTTTCTTTATGATAGTTTTTTCGTAACTATTCAGGTATCCTTTAAATGGCTACAATTTCCCCTCTTTTCGAGGGAAAATTGGAAATAATTTGAATCCCTATTTGTTTCTTGTTATTATGCTTACACGTGAAGAGATTCTTTCCATTTATGAAGCTGGTCCTGAAGCTGTAATTTCTGTCATCCAGAGACTTGAAACTATCATAGAGGAACAATCTATTCTTATTTCTAAACTCGAAG
>JASGVX010000011.1 GCA_030054735.1 Methanobacteriota archaeon
TTTCCATACTACAATTCATTTCCATACTACAATTCATTTCCATACTACAATTCATTTCCATACTACAATTCATTTCCATACTACAATTCATTTCCATACTACAATTCATTTCCATACTACAATTTTAAAGATTTCAAGGTGCCTTAAGCAATGCTTTCTTGCAAACCTGGTGATGCCAGTGCAGTTGCTCTTATCTTTTCCAATGCTGCTATTAACTCGTCCACCTGAGCCGGGGTGAAAATCCCATCCGGACCGCGGGGAGTCAGGTCGGTAAATGGGGATTCATAAAGTAATGCAGCGTCCATTATCCCGTGTTCAGTAAGATGGTTAATAATCATGTTTATGAACTCTATCTGGTTTGCAGTCAGGGTCTTACCTGTAAGGAATGTGGCAAAAGATTGTTTTGCAGCTTCCCTGTCCAGCCCTATCAATGAGCGCACGAAGAGGCCAAGCCCATTTGATATCTCTTTGGCATGTGCGATATCTTCCGGTCCTCCTAACCCGCTTTCAGAGATTATCCGCTCCAGTTCATGAAGATCAAATACAGTCAACGGCTCGTTCATCCTGAGCTTACGGATGACAGCCTGGTCCTGATGTTCAAGGAGAAAAGTGCGGGTCTTGGCACGAAACTTCTCGAAATCTCCGGCTGCAGAAAAACCAGGCAATTCTACACTGGTTTCACTTCCCATTTCATCTTCGAAGTCAGTGTAAATAGGCTTTCTGCGGTGCTTTTCTATCAGTTTTACGAGGTCACGGAGGCGCCTTCGAAGCGTTTCCAGCATGGGAGTTGTAACATTTTCCCACCATTCGTCTGTCTGTACATCCAGAATCAGAGCCATCTGGTTGCGTACCATAGGGATTGTAGATTTTTCTTCCAGAAGACCGGCAATATCTCTTACCTGATTTCGCAGGCGCTCAAAAGCAGGTTCGGAACGCAGTAAAGCGAGCTGAAGGTTCAGGACAAGGAGGTCAAAACGCTTTGCCTCTTCGGCTTCAGGCTGCAGCTCTGAGGGGAGGTCTGCAACTTCATAGGAAAGCTTGTAGAGGTCTTCATCGGACAGCTTCAACCAGGCTTCTGGCCTTGAATATTTCTCGACCAGCTGCCGTTTGGGACGCACTACGAAATTATCCAGATTCATAGAGGCAATTTCACTGTGCAGCGTTTCGGCAACTATGAGGCGAAGTTCTGCTTCTGTTTTTGGGTCACCGTATTTTAGCCGGGTCTCGGCAGCGGCTTCACAATCGCTGTCAGATGAAAGTTTTTTGTCCAGCTCGGAGAGCAATTCAAGCCGTGATTTGAACAGGCGTGTGCCAAGGGAATCGCCGAGTGAACCGTCAGTGGTTTCAGGGTTCAGGCTGAAGAATTCCAGGTTCTGGCAGTAATCGAATAGATAAAAGAACTGTTTGTCTTTTCCGGGTCCGAAAAGGTCGGGACAGAGCCGTGTTCCACGCCCCAGCATCTGCCAGAACTTTGTTTTTGAGCGGACCAGTTTGAAGAAAAGCAGGTTTACGACCTCAGGCACGTCTATCCCTGTATCAAGCATGTCAACCGAAATGGCAATGTGAGGGTCTTTTTCTTTGATTGAGAAAGAGTCTATGAGGCTCTGGGCATATTCGGTCTTGAAAGTGATAACACGGGCGAATTCACCTTTGAAATGCGGATAATTGAGATTGAAGCGCTCGGCAATATAGTTAGCGTGGGCCTGGTTTTTGGCAAAGAGGATAGTCTTTCCCAGGCGGTCGCCGCCAGCAACTTTTAAGCCACTTGTCATAAGGTGAGTAAGTACTTTGTCTATGGTATCCGCGTTAAATAGCCATTTGTTGACGGCTTCGGCTTCTACTCTGTCAGGGATTTCGCCGTCCTCCTCGTCCCAATCAAGAGATTCCCACTGTTCTTTGTCTTCTTCTGAGAGTTCGTCGTAATTGATCCCCTGGCGCTGGAACTTCAGGGGGACTGATACCGCTTTTGGAGGGACCAGAAAGCCGTCTTTTACGGCTTCTTCGAGCTGGTAGGCATCGGTTGGGACACCGGGTTCAAGGTCAAAGAGGCTGTAGGTGTTGCGTTCTATTTCGTTTTTGGGTGTTGCTGTAAGGCCTATCAGGAGAGAATCAAAGTAGTCGAAGATGGCTCTGTATTTTTTGAAGACCGAGCGGTGGGCTTCGTCAATTATTAGAAGGTCGAAGTGCCCGACTCCAAAGCGGCGCTGGCCACTGTTTATTTCTTCGATCTGTTTCATCATTGTGGGATAGGTTGAAACGAAGACCCTGCCGTCTGTGTCCTTTTCCGTGACAAGGTTTACGGGTGCGGAGTCTGGTAGATGCCTCTTGAAGGCGTTTACCGCCTGGTTGACAAGTGCTACCCTGTCTGCAAGGAAGAGCACGCGTTTGACCCAGTTGCAGCGCATGAGGAGGTCGCAGAGTGCGATTACTGTGCGGGTCTTTCCTGCACCGGTTGCCATTACTATGAGGGCTTTTCTGTCGTTATCTTTTTCAAGGGCTTCTCCTATGCGGCGGATGGCACGGGTCTGATAGTAGCGTTCGACGATTGCGGGATCAATCTTTGCTTCGGAGAGAGGCCTGCGGCTGCTGCGCCTCTGGATTAGGAGTTCAAGTTCGGGTTTTTTGTAGAAGCCCTGAACCTGCCTTGGAGGGTAGCTGGTGTCGTCCCAGATCCAGTGTTCGTAGCCGTTTGTGTAGAAGATTACTGGCCTTTGCCCAAACTGCTTTTCGAGGCAGTCGGCGTAGAGTTTTGCCTGCTGCTGGCCGACCTGAGGGTCTCTTGTTGTGCGTTTTGCTTCGATGAGGGCAAGGGGCTTTCCGTCGCCTCCCCAGAGGACGTAGTCTACAAAGCCAATTCCGCTTTCGTTTGGCATGCCTGAGACTTTATATTCCCTGTCCTGAGCTTTGTCAAGGGGCCAGCCGGCTTCTTTTAGCAGGAGGTCTATCAGGCTTTTTCGGGTCTCGGCTTCGGAGTAGTCGTGGGTGTCCGGCTGCAGGGATGAAGCTTCTTTTGCTTTTGCAATTTCGGCACGCAGGCGTTTTAGTTCGTCGTCAAGTGCGGATTTGTCGGCAAGCAGCTCAGAGAGTTTTTCGTCTTTTTCCCGGAGGCTGGCTTCAAGGTTCTGGAGCTGTTCCATTGTCTGCTTCGGGACTGCAGTTTTTGGAAGGGCTTCAGGGTTGAAGCTCAGCCCGGGTTCAGGCTTTTCTTTTCTGGAATAGGTGCGGGCGAGCCAGTAGCTGATGTGGAATAGTTCACGTACTGCTGTTATTGAGTCATCCGCCAGGACTGTGCTGCTGCTGTGCACGGCCTGGTTCCCAAGCCGGATAATGACACGTGCTTTGTTGAAGATTGCCTCTCCCGCAGCTTTTTTGAATGTGGGCTCATGGACAAGGGCACTCAAATTCTCCTGATAAGGCAGGAGCAGGGAATAATCGTGCTTGTACATCCACTGCACAGCCAGTTCCAGAGCCCTGCGTGCGTAAAAACAGGAAGTGCGAGGGTCGGGATAGGCTGAATTTGAGGCTTTTTCTGCTGCCTCATAGAGAGAAGGCCATTCGGCTTCGAGAAAGGCAAAGTTGGTCATGTCTTTACTCCTTCGGAGCTTTGTTCATTAGTTTTGTGAATTCTACTCAATTCGCCCCTGAAAGCCCTGTACTGGAGAGAAGAAAAAAGCTCGTCCAGTTCTGCCAGTGAGGCTTTGTGAGCTGTTTTGAGTTTCTCGATGATTTCTACACGGTGAGCAAATTCTTTTTGAAGAGATAAAGGTGGAATTTCAATAATTATGGTATTTAATCTTGCTTTTGAAATATTTGGCATTGAGCCAGCAGAACCACCAGCTATTTTCTGAATTTCTCTGCGCTTTGTGGGAAAGATTAAAAGTTGGTGAAGAAAGTTAGGATCAATTTTAGCATCCTGTCGTAGCCGTAGACGAAAGATAAGATCAGACATCATAAGTCTGGGCGGAGTCTCGCGAACAAGGGCGCAAGCAGCAACCAATTGATAGGTGTTCTTTCTGGTGAATAACAAATCACCTTGCTTAACTTCCAAATTCGGATCTGGACTTATATTATCCGGAAGGGCTTTGTTCTCTGTGGGGATATATTCGCATCGGGTTACTGCACTAAGCTTGAGAACTCCCCACTCTTTACCCTCAACAGGTCGATCGAGGCATGAAGGACTCCAGCCACTATCAATATTTGTTAGCAATTCAGCAAAAGATACTCTTTGCCATCCTTTGGGGTTAGCTACAGGATCTCCAAACATCTCAATAAAAATAGATTGAGTTAGTTCATCAAGCTGTGCGAGAGCTTCTCGACGTTTAGCTCGAAGAGCCTCCGCACGGTCCAGAATATCTGCAATTCTTTTTTGTTCCTCTAAAGGAGGAAGTGGGATCTCTATGTCTCTAATACTCTTTACAGACAAATGTTTTACAGTTACGAATGGGGTTGCATCCTCAATAGCTTTTAGCGCACTGGGCAAGAAATGGAACAGATATCCTTCGTCTAAATACTTACTTGAAACCGAAATTCGGCAGACTCGCTGGTTCAGTAGTGCTTTTCCACCCCTCCAACGTGCTCGATTAAACTCGCCGTCCATCCCAACTAAGACATCACCATCTTGAATGATATATTTAGGATCATAACCTCCACTATAGAAAGTTGAGGAATATCCAGGTATTATATCTCTGATTCTTATAATTGGCATTTCACCAGAGTCAGCGAATTGTTTAGAGTCAAAAGCAAAGCCAGAAAGAATTTCTACAAGCTCACCTAGATTTTGTTCAGTCCAAGCACTCACCCTAACATCCCTTCCAGTTCTTTCATCCCCTGCTGAATCTCAGCTTCCAGCTTTGCGAGGCTTTCAAGTATCTCTTTCGGGGCTCTGTATTCCACTTCCTCATACACTACTTCCTTGTAGCGGTTGAGGGAAAGGTCGTAACCCTGGGCTGCGATGTCCGCTTTTGGAACGCAGAAGCTCTGTTCCGTCCTGGATCGCTTGAGTTCGCTCGAATTGCGCTCCTTCCAGCGGGCAATGACATCAGGAAGGTTGTTTTTCGCGTGCTCCTCCTCAGAAAGTTTGCCTGAAGGAACGGGCCCCAGTTTCTCCTCATCCAGAAGAGGGGTGCGCTTATCGTCAAGGCTCCAGCCGTCCGCCTGCATATCGTAAAACCAGACATGGTCTGTGCCTCCTGAATTTGTCTTCGTAAAAAGGAGGACGGCAGTAGAAACCCCAGCATACGGCTTGAAAACGCCGCTCGGAAGCGAAACAACCGCATCAAGCTTCTGCTCCTCAACAAGCATCCGGCGAAGCTCCTTATGGGCTTTGCTCGATCCGAAAAGCACGCCGTCAGGAACAATAACAGCAGCCCGCCCACCCGGCTTGAGGAGGCGCATAAACAGGGCAACGAAAAGCAGCTCCGTCTTTTTGGTCTTAACAACCTTCAGGAGTTCCTTAGAAGTGCTCTCATAATCGAGCGATCCCGCAAAAGGCGGATTTGCAAGCACAAGCGTATAAGCTTCCTCATCGCTCGCATAATCCTGCGCAAGAGAATCGCGGTATCGGATATCCGGGTTTTCCACGCCGTGAAGAAGCATATTCATACTGCCTATGCGGAGCATCGTGTTATCGAAATCGAACCCATGAAACATCCTTTCATGGAAATGCTTTTTCAGCTCCTGGTCGTGCAGGATTTTCGGGTGCTGCTCACGCAGGTATTCACCTGCACTTACAAGAAACCCGGCACTGCCGCATGCAGGGTCGCAAATGATATCTGTCGGCTGTGGTTCTGTCATTTGCACCATCAACTGAATAATGTGGCGCGGAGTCCTGAACTGGCCGTTCTGGCCGGCAGTTGCTATCTTGCTGAGCATATATTCATAAAGGTCGCCTTTGGTAT
This sequence comes from Methanobacteriota archaeon, assembly GCA_030054735.1. Classification (GTDB taxonomy): domain Archaea; phylum Halobacteriota; class Methanosarcinia; order Methanosarcinales; family Methanosarcinaceae; genus Methanosarcina. The sequence continues at coordinate 5,898 of JASGVX010000011.1, forward strand.
CGCGGTCTTCCATAGGCACATCGTCAAGCAGGTCCACCACCCTTGAAAGCAGGGCAGGCGTGGGTATGGTGAAGCGGGCGCCTTCCATGTGCCTGGCATATGTGGAACCGTCTCCGCCAAGAGTCCGCAGAAAAGGAAAAACGTGTTCACTGACAACAGTATACATCTCTGCCGGAGTGAAGTTTTTAAAGCGGGACCAGCGCATGTCTTCATAAGGCCGGCCCTTATCGTCCACGCCCTCCGGAAAAATGCGGCGCTCCATAGGGCATTTGAAGCGGGTTGATCTGTTTTCTTCCAGCGTGTGGAGGTCGTCCAGCCTCCTTAAAAAAAGCAGGTAAGTAATTTGTTCTATAACTTCGAGAGGGTTGGCTATGCCGCCAGACCAGAAAGTATCCCATATACGGTCAATTTTGTTTTTCAGTTCACCAGTAATCATTCTTTTATCCCTCTATAAATCCGGCATGCAGCCTCATATACTCTTCCTTAATTGCATCTCGATTAACGTTATTCTCACTCATTTTTTAGCCTGAGATCAGTTCACAAATAGTATCAAAATCAGGTTTTCGATCAGCTTCTAATTTTATTCAGTGAAGATTTTCTATTCAGGTATTCCCACTAATCTTTTTAACACTTGCTCTTTTTCAAAGTTTTTTCAAATCTACAAATGCTATTTGAAATCCTATATTCAGCAGGTAGACTTTAAAAATCAGAAATTTTTTCTTGATCTCGTTTTATGGTATTCACTGGCTGGAAAGGAGTTTGAAAGTTGGCTAAGATCTGGCTCAACTACCATCACATATATAAATACTGGATCATTTTTTCATAAAACTTTAGTATATATATTATTAATTGATCATATGTAAACCTAAAAGTTAAGTACAAACACTAAATATTATTTCAAAATCGGCATCAACAGACATTATAAAAAATTAAATATTGACCTGCCGAAAGAAAGTTCTACATGAGGTTTTAGCATTTTCCATCGCGAGATAGAACAAGTAGATGAACCTAACAGCTTGTGGATCAGCGCATTCAAATACAGTGTATGCACCAGTGATCATACCTTCCAAAGTAGAAAGTCCCACAGTCCGCGCTGTTTCGTCGATATCGAACAAGCAAAAGATGAGCTTTCCTGACCTGACTTCCTGGTACGTATCAAACTTGCAGGAAACTTACCTTCTGGATTTTCAAGATAATGAGGAATGACGCCTTGCTTCGTTAGCGAGAGCATAATATAATTGGCGGAGACAGCAGCAACGAGTTTTTTCTTCAATTTGAGACGCACACGATTTGGAACTATTTCCTAATGCTCCGATACTTCTCCCAGCCACAGTACGCCTGAATCTTTGTATGCAGGGTAGGGCTTGAGGTCGTGGATCATTTATCAACCTCAGCTTCCTGAATGGACTTTAGTGTACGTCCATCGGTCGTCTTCCACTCAGTACGCCCATTTGATGATCTTCCCAGAAGCACGCCTGCAGCGGTTGAAGGTGAATTAAAAGTATAGTCCTGGATCATTTCATAGTATTGTTCACGGTCAGCAAAGACTCCCTGTTCAACCAGTAAACGACGTATTTCAGTCAAGTTGGCACCAATTGACTTTGTCTCACTCTTAGCTGCCTGTGAGCCTGCCTGTACTACAAAACCCGTACTTGCTTCATATCCTTTGCCCTTTACACCCCTGGCACTTAACGTGAATTCAAGAGTGCTCTGTGTGGGTGCGGGCGCTTCATCAAAAAACCCATATCCAAGCACTGGAAGGCAGAGCAGAATATCTGAGAGAAAACCTTCAGCTTCGGCTGTGTCTGCTTCCGAGAGGGAAGGGGCCTGTGGCGTGTTGGCATTGTCGAGTACACATCTTTTTGCAGCTTTTGCAAGACCAATAAGCCGGTATTCAAGAAACTGGATGTGTGCTTTGTTAAGGTTCTGGTCCTTGCTGGTAAAACCAATCGCTTGAGTCCAGAAATCTTTATTTTTCGCATGCTGATCCAGCCTTGGCCCAATTGGGTCACCTTCCCCTACATATACGCGAGGAAGCTGAGATTTTTCATCCGGTCCAACCAGAATATAAACTCCCGTACTTCCCAGCTCTTCCCGGGAACGGGTCTCAGCAAACAATGATCTTGGAATCACAAGCCCTCTGCCTGTCCAGTTAGACTTCTCCACAGTCTTTACGCCATCAGGGTCGCCTCCAGGAAGAAACAGGCGTACAGAAAATGCCCTCGGTCTTTCTCTACTACTTGTCATTCGTATACCTCCAGCTTTGCCCTTGCAGTCTTAACAGCACGCTGCAGCCTTTCAGCCAGCAGTTCACGGGGCGGCAGTTCAGTCAGGTATTCAGCTACGTGGATTCCGGAACGGCTCAGTTCCAGCAGTTTTATTTGCTCCTCCTTCTTTCCGGCGCAGAGGATAATCCCCAGTGGGGACTCTTCTCCTGGCCGCCTTTCATACTTGTCCAACCAGCGGAGATAGAGTTCCACCTGGCCTTTGTATTCGGCTTTGAAATTTCCTAGTTTCAGGTCGATAGCAATCAGCCTGTGTAGTGAGCGATGGTAGAATAGTAGGTCAATGTAAAAGTCATCGTCATCAATCTGGATACGCTTCTGCCTGGCTACAAAAGCAAATCCTGCACCGAGTTCCAGTAAAAATGACTCAAGTTCGCGCAGGATGGCATCTTCTAAGTCTTTTTCCAGATAATGATCTTTCAGGCCGAGGAAGTCGAGGACATAGGGGTCGCGGAAAACAAGTTCAGGAGTCAATTGGTCCTGCTCTCTCAGGTTGGCAAGTTCATGACGGATCACTTCATCAGGTTTGCGTGAAATTGCAGTGCGCTCATACAGCATGGAATCTATTCTTTCCTGCAGTGTTCGAGTGCTCCAGCGTTCGATTCGGCACATCTCGGAATAGAATTCACGCTTAAGGGGGTCTTCCAGATAAATTAGTGACTTGAAGTGTGTCCAGCTCAATTGTCTCCGCAGCGCGGAGACAATTTGTTCATCGGGAAATGCTTCGACAAAGCGAATCATATGGCGCAGACTTTTAGTGGAAAAACCATTGCCGTATTCCAGAACTAACTGTTGCGATAGATTAGATACAATTTCTTCACCATATTCCGCCCTTTCCCCTTTAAGAATTTCTTCATGGATGCGTTTGCCGATATTCCAGTAGAGCATCGTCATCCCGGCGTTAACGGCAGTAGCCACAACAGAACGTGTATCTTCAATCATGTGGCGAATATCTTCCAGTAGCAAATAGTTATTTGAAGCCGGTCCGGGCTTCTGGATATCCTTGCGGCTCATAATACATTTCCCCAGACAAATTTTCCCAGTAATTTACTTTCTTTTTTCACGGGTTCTTCGACGGTTAAGATTTTGTGGTATCGGTGAATTTGTGCAAGAGACTCCTGCACAATTACCCCTTTAGGTAAACTGAAATATAACTGTTCAAATTGTCGTATCAGTGATACGACAAATTCTTCATTAAATAATATTAACAGTAATATATAAATCTCTTTTACACAAGCTAGAAGTTTCATCTTCCGCCTCTCCCGATGATCTCACCCTGCAGCCCGGACTGTCTGGGTGTAAGCACCTTCATCACGATAGAGTATGCGGACCTCTTCAGGTCTCAGAGCATTGACGAAAAAAGGTGAATGGGTAGTGACAAAGAACTGTCCATGAGCACTTGCTGCACGGCATTCTTCGGCCAGCTCTGGCAGCAGGCGCGGGTGAAGGAAATTTTCAGGTTCCTCAATACCAATGAATGAAGGCGGTCCAGGGTCATTAAGCAACACCAAATATGCCAGCATCTTAAGCGTACCGTCAGATGCAAAGCGGGCAAGCTCCGGGTGATCAAAAGGAGCGTCCTTAATCTGGAGCAGGAGGCGGCCGTCTGGCATAGCCTCAACCAGCACCTTTTCTACATGAGGCACACGGTTTCGTAATACTTCGAAGATATGCTCCAAGCGTGATGGGTACTGCTCGGCAAGGTACTGTATGACATTAGCCAGGTTGTCGCCTGTGCATGAAAGTCTTTCCTGTGGATCTGCCTCTGGCTGACCACCTGTGTCATCCACCTTCAGGTAAGAGACATGCCAGCCTGTTATAAAATCACGCAACGAAGCCACACGTGGGTGGTCAGCGAATTGGCCAAGAGCATTTACCGCAATGAGGTCAGGAGACTTAAGTGGAATCTCAACCCGTTTGTCCTGTTCAACCGGTTTTTCGCCGCTGATTGCACGGCCTTTTCCTTCGCGGTACTCCATAAATCGGAAGGGTTTGCCCTGTGTACCTTGCCTCCACTGCAGCCATTCTTCCACCACTACAGGGGAACCCATACGTTCGTCAACAGCTAGATGATAGGTTATTTTCGGGAAGCCAGATTCTTTATACACTATTTCGATGACTACAGGCCCTTCACAACCACGTGTTTTGAGCTCTTTAGCCCTTCCTCGCCTGTCCCAGTCCCGGCGCAGTCCTGATTCAAAACACTCCGAAAGGAAAGCGAAAACATCGAAAACCGTAGACTTAGCACTGCCGTTTGGGCCTAAAAGCACTGTCATAGGTGTAAGATTCTTAAATTCCACATCCTGCAGTGCCCTATAATTCTCCACCCTCAGATACTCGATACGTGCCGGCGTCTTTCGTTCTTTTTCACTCATAGTGTATAACTCCGGTTTTTGACTCCGGTTTTCTGGCGTTCATTTTCTGCCGTTATTATGAAGGTATTAGGATTTTGCTCCCTAACTCTACCTTTTATCAGTTTCATTTTTTATTCGTTGATAACTTTCTCTTCAAGTATGTCTGCTAATTCTTTTAACACTTGCTCTTTTTTGTATTCCTTTTAAGTTTTACACTTTTTCCAATTTCACATAATGCGATCGTTTACTTCAAAATGAATGGTTTATTTAAACTGAATCAAAAAAGAGATAGATCAACATTAACTTAAATGAGCCAATACCCAGTTTCCTCCACCCTCATACCAGCAAATCCTCAATTCTCGCCTTTCTTAGAATCTCAACAGCCCTTTCCTTTTCTTCTACTCTAAGATGGCGTGCGATTTCCGGGTATTCCACTGCCAGATAGCAGGGCCTGTACTGGAACATCAGGTTGAACCTTATTTGCGGGATATATTTTGCAAGCCATTCCGCAATCGGCTTTGTGCAGCACTCAAGATGGCCAGGGAGGACAAGGTGCCGGAGGAGGATTTCAGCAGTCTCGTAGGCGAATTCGAAGTTGGACTGGACGACTTCCAGATAGTTTTTCACCTTCGAATATTTCTGGGCGCATTCGTTATTCCCATACTTGAAGTCCCCTAAATAAACATCTACCACGCCTTCCAAAATTTCAGCAATCTCCCTTGAGTGGTACATATTCGAGTTCCATATAACCGGAGTATTTGTTGACATTTCCTGCACAATTTTCAGGACAGTGTGAGGGTGCGGGGTAGGGGTTACGAAGTTCACGTTTTTTGCCCCGTGCAGCCTCCTGATATCAACAAGCTTTGCAAGTTTTCGGGAATCGACTTCAGTCCCGCATTCCGGGTATGTGGAGATGTCCCAGTTCTGGCAGAAAACACATGCAAAGACGCAGCCGGTAAAAAAGATCGTGTGCGAAGGAACAAGTTCAGGCTCTTCTCCCATATGCAGGAACTCCGAAGCATAGCGTGAGACATCGGTAAGCCTGCAAAAGCCTTTTTCACCCATTTTTCTGTTTATCCTGCAGCGGTGCTCGCAACAGCTGCAGTTTTCAAGCATCCTGTCCACGATTGCAGCCTTGAGCTCAAGGAGAGAAGGGCTGGCTTTAGGGAGCTCAAGGAAGCTTTTAGTATACAGCTTTAGCCGGTCTGAACTATCTGTATAAGCAAGGGCGTCCATAGCTTCGATTTCAAGGCTTTCCCGTAATTTCCTGTATTCTTTAATGCTTTCCCTATGGATATTCCGGAGTTCTTCAAGTCCCATTTCAGGGTTAAATTCAACTGAAATTCTCTCTGTTATCCTGGAGAAGGCAGGCATTTCATCTCCCTGAACCTTAAGATATCGTTTCAGGTACTTTGGGGCTCCCATATTAGAATATCTGTTTGCATGGGTTATAGGTTTATGGTAAAACTTCAATTGTATATAATTAAGTAAACCTCAGTAAAACCGTACTGGAGACTGGAAAAATTTTTCGTGTAGCAGAGGGAACTCAAAGGAAAGAAGAAAGACATAAATCTTGATGATCCCTATCTACTGCCTGATCTATTCCACCTGATCTATTCCACCTGATATATTCCATCTGATCTATTCCACCTGATATATTCCACCTGATATATTCCAAAACTCGAACTGCTATCTTTAAGTTATCTTTCCTTGCGCCGCGTGAAATCGTGGCCAGCCTTTTAGAGTAAGAAAAACAATCTGCACATGCTGTCTCAAAAATAAAGTTAATTCTACAATAGTGCAATTTTTTCCACTACAAGGTTAATTTATGTCTAAATTTCTCTATTTTAAGTGGGATTGTTTTTAAAGTTAACTTATCTCATTATCCAATTGTAGAAATGATTTGAGTTTTGAGACAGACTGACAGGCAAGATTTTTTCCGCATTCTTTGCAGAAAGTATCCTGATAATACTCCAGCACATTCTGTATGCGAAGAGAAATGATAAGAGGGATCAGAGAAAATATTATACCCAGAATATAAATCCAGTCTGAAACCCCACTACATAGAAAAATAACTATTGTAACCAGAGATATAGCTATACAGAGAAAGAAGAAAATTTTGCTCATTATTTCAAGGACTTTTTCATCAAAAACGTTTATTAGAAAAAGAGAAAACTTCTTAAATCTGTGTTTTTTAATTCAACCACAGCAGTAAAAACATAAGTATTAAGAACATATTCGCAGCTGGTATTTTTATTGTATTTCTTTTCAAGCATATAATTTTCAAAATTGCCTGACTCAGATTGCCTGTACAATTCAAACGCCCTTCTTTCATCTTTTAATCCTTCTGCTGTTTTTATATTGCTGCGTATTTGCTCGACAGTACTTTTTCAACTCTTAAAAGAGTTGCGATTTTAATCGGAAACTGTGATCTTCGTAAAAAAAGGTATTAAGACTTGAGAAGTTCTAGGGTTTTGTAGAACATTTATAAAAGATCTTTTATACTTGAGTGGATCCCAAAACTCAAAAATCACTTATTTGAACTCGATTTTGATGATAAATGAAAAAGGTCACTTTCTAGAATGTTATCCTTCAATCTAGCATCTATTATCTAGCATCAATTATCTAGCATCTATTATATAATGCAGATATGTTTAGCCCGAGTTTTTAATCCAGACCTTATGAAATCGACTTCTGAATGGCAAAAGGAAAAACATTGATGTGGCCATAAAAAGGTCTAAGAGAGGAAAGGAAGGTAAATGCTGAAGGACATAGAGAAAAACAGCCGGAAAAAGTAAACAAGAAGGTAACTATTCAGCCTATTGATAAAAAAATATTTTTTGAGCAAAATTTTTCCATTCTCAGTATAATAGAGGCGCTCCTTTGAGCGCCGCAAGAATAGCTTCTATAACATTGCCCCCATTCTTTATACA
>JASGVX010000012.1 GCA_030054735.1 Methanobacteriota archaeon
GACAGGGAAGAGAGGAATTCACAGGTGTGGACAAATTACCCTGGGGCAATAAAGAAGCTATTTTTGAAGACGGGGATCTCGAAACAGCAAAGAAAATTTTAAGCGATGGTGGCTGGACAGATACAGACGGTGACGGAATTGTTGAGAAAAATGGAGTGAAAGCAGAGTTTACCCTCTTATATGTAGCCAATGCACTGGATAGGCAGGCATTAGCTATATCTTTATCCGAAGAAGCCAGGAAATTGGGGATTAACATTAAAGTAGAGGGTAAAAGCTGGGACCAAATTGACACACTTGCCTGTTCAACTCCCGTACTTTTTAGTTTTGGTTATCTGGATCCAACTGACATCTATTTGAGGTACTACAGCAAGAGCTACGACCCTTCAAACTATAACAATTTAATAATGTACAACAATTCTGTTGTGGACAATTACCTTGAAACTGCCATAACAAGTTTTGACGAGGACACTGCCAATAAAAACTGGCAGCTGGCTGCCTGGGACGGGACAACAGGATTTTCCGCAAAAGGAGATGCTCCGTGGTTGTGGCTGGCAACTATTAACTATGTTTATATTATGGACGACGACCTGGATATAGGGACTCCCAGAATACAGCCACATGTTGGAAACATCTTTGGGAATATTTTAGAATGGAAGCGTACAAGAAACTAAACTCAGGAGATTAAACAGGGAATTCAATCAGGGATTTAAGTTTAGGCTTAGATCCCATTTCCTTTTGGATGGAACACTGAGTCCAAACTCACAGAAACTTTAGAGCCAACTTACTGTGTTGGGTACAGTTCCCGCCAAATTTTACCATAAGGTAGAGTTCCCATCAAATTTTACCATAATATTGAGAATTTTAATTGAAATAGAGGAGGAATCAAGATTCGGAAAAACAAGCAACATCTGCCTATAGGGACAATAATCTTAATTATAGCAGTTATTGGTATTATCAGTTTTATGTCCGGTTGTATGTCCAGTTCCACGAATAATTCTGAGCTCGCTCCTGCATCAGGTTCAGAGTCAGGATCTAATGAACTGGTGGCAGCCGTAGGGGCCCACGGAGGGGAGCCCGAAGCGGGCTTTGATCCGTTAAAAGGATGGGGTGGAAGCAGTGAACATCTGGTCCAGAGTACTCTTTTTAAAAGAGACAGCCAGGCAAATCTGATTAATGATCTGGCTACGAATTACACGGTTAGTAGTGATGGACTTGAGTGGACTGTTACAATAAGAGACGACGTTAAGTTCCATGACGGAGTGCCTTTAACAGCTAAGGATGTGGCATTCACATTTAACACCGCAGCAAAACCCGGCGGTAGTGTGGACTTATCCATAATGGAAAAAGCTGTAGCAGTCGATAGTTATACCGTTAAATTCTACCTGAATAACCCTCGGTCTACCTTTATCAATAAACTAATAGCGATTGGTATTGTCCCAGAACATGCTTACAGTGATTCTTATGGCCAGAATCCAATAGGCTCAGGCCCATACAGATTCGTGCAGTGGGATAAGGGGCAGCAGGCAATCTTTGAGGCAAATCCTGATTATTATGGTCAGGAGCCGTACTTTAAAAAGTTAACTATACTCTTTATGGTATCAGATGCTGCTTTTGCGGCAGCAAAAGCCGGAAAGGTCGATATAGCTGAGATTCCGTTTTCATATGCCAATCAAAAAGTCGATGGCATGAAAATAGTATCAATTGAAAGTATTGATGCCCGTGGAATAAGTTTCCCCATGCAGGCAAATACAGGCAAAAAAAATGAAAACGGCTACGCGATCGGAAATAATGTAACTTCTGACCCCGCAATAAGAAAAGCTTTGAACTTCGGGATAGACAGGCAAAACTTAATTAATGGGGCATTAAATGGACAGGGAAAAGAGGAATTCACAGGTGTGGACAAATTACCCTGGGGCAATAAAGGAGCTATATTTGAAGATGGGGATCTCGAAACAGCAAAGAAAATTTTAAGCGAAGGTGGCTGGACAGATACAGATGGTGACGGCATTGTTGAGAAAAATGGAGTAAAAGCAGAGTTTACACTCTTATATGCAGCCAATGCACCGGATAGGCAGGCATTAGCTGTATCTTTGTCCGAAGAAGCCAGGAAGTTTGGGATTAACATAAAATTAGAAGGAAAAAGCTGGGACCAAATTGACACCCTTGCCTGTTCAACTCCCGTAGTTTTTGGTTCTGGTTCCCTGGATCCAACTGGCGTCTATTTGAGGTACCACAGCAAGAGCTACAACCCTTCAAACTATAACAACTTAATAATGTACAACAATTCTGTTGTGGACAATTACCTGGAAACTGCCATAACAAGTTTTGACGAGGACACTGCCAATAGAAACTGGCAGCTGGCTGCCTGGGACGGGACAACAGGATTTTCTGCAAAAGGAGATGCTCCATGGTTGTGGATGGCAACTATTAACTATCTCTATATTATGGACGACGACCTGGATATAGGGACTCCCAGAATACAGCCACATGGTGCAAACATCTTTGGGAATATTTTAGAATGGAAGCGTACAGGAAACTAAACTCAGGAGATTAAACAGGAAATTCAATCAGGGATTTAAGTTTAGGCTTAGATCCCATTTCCTTTTTGACGGAACACTGAGTCCCAACCCACAGAAACTTTAGAGCCAACTTACTGTGATGGGCACAGTTTCCGCCAAATTTTACCATAAGGTAGAGTTCCCATCAAATTTTACCATAATATTGAGAATTTTAATCGAAATAGAGGAGGAATCAAGATTCGGAAAAACAAGCAACATCTGCCTATAGGGACAATAATCTTAATTATAGCAGTTATTGGTATTATCAGTTTTATGTCCGGTTGTGTGTCAAATTCCACTCAAAGTTCTGAGCTCGATTCAGCATCAAGTTCAGAGTCAGGATCTGATGAACTGGTGACAGCCGTAGGGACCCATGGTGGGGAACCCGAAGCGGGCTTTGACCCGATAAAAGGATGGGGTAATAGCAGGGAACCTCTGGTTCAGAGTACTCTTTTTAAAAGAGACAGCCAGGCAAATCTGATTAATGATCTGGCTACGAATTACATGGTTAGTAGTGATGGACTTGAGTGGACTGTTACAATAAGAAACGACGTTAAGTTCCATGACGGAGAGCCTTTAACAGCTGAGGACGTGGCATTCACATTTAACACCGCAGCAAAAGCCGGCGGGAATGTGGACTTATCCATAATGGAAAAGGCTGTAGCAGTCGATAATTATAACGTTAAATTTGACCTGAATGACCCTCAGTCTACCTTTATCAATAGACTCATAGCGATTGGTATTGTCCCAGAACATGCTTACAGTGATTCTTACGGCCAGAATCCAATAGGCTCGGGCCCATACAGATTCGTCCAGTGGGATAAGGGGCAACAGGCAATCTTTGAGGCAAATCCTGATTATTATGGGCAGAAGCCGTACTTTAAAAAGTTAACTATGCTCTTTATGGGATCAGACTCTGCTTTTGCGGCAGCAAAGGCCGGAAAGGTCGATATAGCTGAGATTCCGGTTTCATATGCAAATCAAAAAGTCGATGGCATGAAAATAGTATCACTTGAAAGTATTGATGCCCGTGGAATAAGTTTCCCCCTGCAGGCAAATACAGGCAAAAAAAGTGAAAATGGCTACGCGATTGGAAATAATGTAACTTCTGACCTTGCAATAAGAAAAGCTTTGAACTTCGGGATAGACAGGCAGAACTTAATTAATGGGGCATTAAATGGACAGGGAAGAGAGGAATTCACAGGTGTGGACAAATTACCCTGGGGCAATAAGGAAGCCATTTTTCAAGATGGGGATCTCGAAACAGCAAAGAAAATTTTAAGCGAAGGTGGCTGGACAGATACAGATGGTGACGGCATTGTTGAGAAAAATGGAGTAAAAGCAGAGTTTACCCTCTTATATTCAGCCACTGCGCTAGATAGGCAGGCATTAGCTGTATCTTTATCCGAAGAAGCCAGGAAATTTGGGATTAACATAAAAGTAGAGGGTAAAAGCTGGGACCAAATTGACACTCTTTCCCATTCAACTCCCGTACTTTTTGGATATGGTTCTCTTGACCCAACTGAGATCTATTTGAGGTACCACAGCAAGAGCTACGACCCTTCAAACTATAACAACATAATAATGTACAACAATCCTGTTGTGGATAACTACCTGAAAACTGCCATAACAAGTTTTGACGAGGACACTGCCAATAGAAACTGGCAGCTGGCTGCCTGGGACGGGACAACAGGGTTTTCCGCAAAAGGAGATGCCACATGGTTGTGGATGGCAACTATTAACTATCTCTATATTATGGACGACGACCTGGATATAGGGACTCCCAGAATACAGCCTCATGGTGCAAACATCTTTGGGAATATTTTAGAATGGAAGCGTAAAGGAAACTAAACTCAGGAGATTACAGAGGGAATTCAATCCGGGATTTAAGTTTAGGCTTAGATCCCATTTCCTTTTTGACGGA
>JASGVX010000013.1 GCA_030054735.1 Methanobacteriota archaeon
GGAAACAGAGGTATTCACGCTTGATGAAAGGATAACAATAATTAGCGGGATTATCGCAATTGTGGGAAAACAGAAACAAGAGAGCACGTGATGAGATTTTTCATCACGGACTTTCATGCCAAATAAAAGCTATTGTGAATGAAAACACAGCAACTATTGACATGGGTGGAGTCTGTAGAGACGTAAATATGGCCTTTATGGGAGCTGCAGATGAGTCTATGATTGGAAAACATTTCCCTCATGTTGGATATGTAATATCTGAGATTTCGTAAGAAGAAAGCAAAGAAAGCATGCACCTTCTCAAGATAATGGCTGGCCTTGAGGAAACAGATTCCTTCGAAAGCGAAAACAGGCAAGAAAAGATAATGAACTCAGGACAATGAACTCAGGCTGTCTCAAAAATAAAGTTAATTCTTCAATGGTGCCATTTTTTCCACTAGAAAGTTAATTTATGTCTAAATTTCTCTATTTTAAGTGGATTTTTTGGCAGTGTACCGACAATTTCTGTAAATACGGGAAAGAAATGCCACATGGATGCAAAACTGGTGGAGAAAGCCCTCGGAGAGATCGGCCTTGACAATACGGACCTTCTCATCATTGAAAATGTGGGCAACCTGATTTGCCCTGTGGACTTCAAACTTAGAGAACAGCTCAGGGCGGATCTGGGAGCGTCACGGAAGGAGACGACATAATCCTGAAGCATCCCATTATTTTCAATGCTTTTTAATAGTATCTTATTTGTAAAAAAACGAGCTTTGGAACTGAAGCAAATCGGAACTACTAACAACATTCGTTAACTTTATATATTATGCATGATACCTAAAGGTTAGTAACTACTAGGTATATTTCATAATCTGTTGCTCTGGCAATCGTTGCTGGGCTACAGAAGAATATTTTAATAATCAGAAGGGAAAACATGGATCCGGCAAAACTACTTGACATCCTGGGGAATGAAAACCGCAGGAAGATAATCCAGCTTCTTGCAAGCCGCCCCTGCTATGTCAGTGAAATATCAGGCAGGCTGGGGGTGGGACCTAAAGCTATTATAAGTCACCTTAGCCTGTTAGAAGAGGCAGGACTGATCGAATGCAGTGTAGATGAACAAAGGCGCAAATACTTCAATATTGCAAATAACATGCGGCTTGAGGTATCCGTATCACCGTATGCGTACACCATGGCCCTTCAGAACATTAATTTTGACAGGGAGAAAAGGGAAAGTTCTGCTGTCGAAAAAAATGGGCCTGCCTCCAGAGATGAATCATCTGGCCTCTTCCTTGAACTGAGCGGCAGGATCCGGGAACTTAAAATAAGGCATGAAGAGCTTACACAAATGCAAAAACAACTGCAGGCTGAATATACGGAGTTGATGGACAGATGCCTGGATTCTATTGAAGAAATTGCCAGAAACTCTGTAGAATGTGAGCTCCTATTCGAGCTCTTAAAAAATGAGGCTACAGCGGCTGTTCTTTGCTATAACCTGCGTCTGCATCCCAGCATTATCACGTCTAACCTTATGGATCTTGCAGAAAGGGGTTTTGTTGAGTACACGATTAAAAATAACCAGCAGTACTGGAAAATACCTGAGGCTGGAGTTGAGAATAAATGACTGAAGAAGTAAGTCTAAGAGTAGCTGAAGCTTATCATAAGGACGTTGGCAGGGGTATTGCAAGAATTGATACTCATCTTATGCAGCAGATGGAGCTTGTAAGCGGGGATATAATTGAGATTGCGGGCAAATCCAGGACTTACGCCATTGTCTGGCCAAACGTCGAGCGCGGGCAGGAGAATAAAATCAGAATAGATGGAAACCTGCGCAGCAATGCAAAGGTCGGAATTGACGAAAGGGTTATTGTACAGAAAGTCCAGGCAAAACACGCTCAGAGGGTTACACTTGCCCCGTCCCAGCCCGTCAGGCTTGTGGGAGGCGCTCATTACATCCTGAGAATAATAGAGGGCAGACCTCTGAATAAAGGTCAGCAGATCAGAATTGAAACCGTAAACAATCCCCTTACTTTCGTAGTAGCATCTACAAGACCAGCAGGGCCCGTTGTTGTTACCAAAGATACTGAAATTGTTATCAAAGAAAAATCAATTGATGAAATCAAAGCCCCTGAAGGCGTCTCATACGAAGATATCGGAGGGCTCAGGCGGGAAATCCAGCTTGTCAGGGAAATGATCGAGCTTCCAATGAGACATCCTGAACTCTTCCAGAAGCTGGGTGTTGAACCTCCAAAAGGAGTTCTTCTTCACGGGCCACCAGGAACGGGCAAGACCATGATCGCAAAGGCAGTCGCAAGTGAAACCGATGCCAACTTTATCACAATAAGCGGTCCTGAAATTGTTTCCAAGTACTATGGAGAAAGTGAACACAAGCTCAGAGAGATCTTTGAAGAGGCTGAAAAGGATGCTCCTTCAATTATCTTCATAGATGAAATCGATTCAATTGCTCCCAAACGCAGCGAAGTCACCGGAGAAATGGAAAGAAGGGTGGTTGCCCAGCTGCTTTCCCTGATGGACGGGCTCAAGTCCAGAGGTGAAGTGGTGGTAATCGCTGCCACGAACCGTCCCAATTCTATTGATGAGGCTCTCCGCCGCGGCGGGAGGTTTGATAGAGAGATTGAGATCGGAATACCTGACAGGAACGGCAGGAAGCAGATTCTCCTGATCCACACCAGGGGAATGCCGCTTGAGGATGAAGTAAGCCTTGTAGAAATTGCAGATGTTACCCATGGTTTTGTGGGAGCTGACCTGTCCTCTCTCTGTAAGGAAGCTGCAATGTACGCCCTCAGGAGGATCACTCCTGAAATCGATATTGATGAGGAGATACCTCAAGAAATCATTGACAACCTTGTGGTCACAAAAGAGGACTTCAGAGAAGCCCTGAAAAATATTGAGCCGTCCGCCATGCGAGAAGTCTATGTTGAAGTCCCACATGTAGGCTGGGATGATATAGGCGGACTTGAGAAAGCAAAACAAGAACTTATTGAGTCTGTGGAATGGCCTCTTAAGTATCCCGAAATATTCAAGGCTGTCAGTATAAAGCCTCCGAGAGGTGTCCTGCTCTTCGGGCCGCCTGGTACAGGGAAAACTTTGCTTGCAAAAGCTGTTGCAAGCGAAAGTGATGCTAATTTCATAAGCATTAAAGGCCCAGAACTGCTTAGCAAATATGTAGGTGAGTCCGAGCGTGCGATAAGGGAAACATTCAGGAAAGCAAAGCAGGCAGCTCCAACTGTAATCTTCTTTGATGAGATTGATTCGATTGCTCCTGAAAGGAGCTCGGTTTCCGATACTCATGTATCTGAAAGAGTGGTAAGCCAGATCCTGACAGAACTTGACGGGGTAGAAGAGCTCAAGGACGTGATCATAGTCGCTGCTACAAACAGGCCTGATATGGTAGATCCCGCTCTCCTCAGGCCTGGCCGTTTTGACAGGCTTATTTATATCAAGCCGCCTGGAAATGAAGGCAGGGAGAAGATCTTTGATATCCATACAAGAGGAAAACCCCTTGCAGAAGATGTAAAACTCTCCGAACTTGCTGAAATGACAGAAGGGTATGTTGGAGCGGATATCGAAGGCATCTGCAGGGAAGCTGCAATGCTTGCACTCCGGGAAATAGTTACTCCGGGTATTGACCGGAAGAGCATACAGAAAAAGGCAGGAGATATTCGCATTTCAAAAAGCCATTTCGAAAGGGCAATCCGCCGTGTAAAGCCCACTACATCCAGAGAAACTCTGAGTGCCTATGAAAAGAGTGCTGAACTCTTTGCCAGGTATGCAACTGAGTTTGAGGAGGAGCCTTCCGGAGCAAAAGAAGAGGAAACGGAGAGCGAAAAAAAAGAAATCCAGAGTTGACCGAAGGATGAATGGAGCTTTACCTGATATGCCGGTAAACTCCGGACATTTTATTTTGTCAAGAAAAGCAGCCAGTTTTATTAGTAACTCTATTTATTTGAGTAGCACTCGCTTAAGAAACTCAAGACGCATAACTTAATAACGGTGTTGTGAGATGGACAGAGACAGGAGAAAAAAAAGTTTTTTCGACGAAATATTCGGAATTGATCATCAGGATATGGAAGAAATCTTTGAGCGCCTTAACAGAGCTATGGGCACGAGCATGGATAATTTCGGGCAATACCCCTTTGTTTACGGTTTTTCTCTAACCCAGCGGCCGGGAGAAAAGCCTGAAATACGAGAATTCGGGAATATCCCGATGTCTGAGCAGGCGGAAGCCGGAGAAGAGCGTTACCTTGACATAAGAAAGCCTCTTATTGATGTGCTGGAAAGCGAAGAAGCAGTTCATGTGATTGCCGAGATCCCAGGCATAGAGAAAGAAAATATCAAATTGAGCGCAACTGATTTAATACTTGACATTGAAACATTAAATGGGAATCCAAATTATTCCGAACGTGTTGAACTGCCAGTAAAGGTAGATCCTCAGAGCGCGAAAGCCACTTATAAAAATGGCGTCCTGGAAGTTAGCTTTAAGAGGCTGGTGTCCAGTCCTCAAACTTCAATCGATATCGAGTGATCTTCGGGAGCGCAAGGAAAATCAGAGGTAATAATGGTGGGCATAAGAAAAAGAAAGGATTTCTTTGAAGATTTTGGGTCTGAACTTTTTGACAACCTGGAAGAGATTATAGAAGCCCTCCTGGAAGAAATGGGAGAATTCAGTCCCTTTGTTTACGGGTTTTCTATCATTCATCACCAGGGGGAAGATCCTGAACTCCGGGAATTCGGAAGTGTTCCGGAATACTCTCAAATCGAAGAGACTTTCTTTCCCTCAGAAATAAAAGAACATTTAATTGACGTATTTGAAAATGAGGACATGGTGCACGTACTTGCAGAGTTCCCGGAGATTGAAAAGGAAGATCTCCTGCTGCACGCCACAGCTCAGCGCCTCGAAATCAAAGTCCGTGGGCTTTCCGGATACTCGGAAAGAGTGGATCTCCCTGTCTCTGTGGATCCGAAGAGTGCAAATGCCAGCTATAAAAATGGAGTTCTTGAAGTTATTTTCAGGCGCAGTGATGAAGATACAGCCGTTGAAATAGAAATTAACTGAAAATCTTGTTTTCTTCTAAATCTTCCTTGTTTTCTTCTAAACATTCATTTTTTACTTATAAGTACTTAATATTCTGTAAGATCTTTCCTTTTTTTATACATTCTTTTTTTACCAGGTTCTTTTATATATCTTTCTTTCGGTAGGTCGACATTAAAAATAAGAACATTTTTCTTGATGTTGTTTTATGCTATCACCTGGCTAGAAATGAGATTTAAAGTTGTTAACATGTGGCTCAACTATCACCACATATATAAATACTGGATCGTTTTATTTCAAGATCGGCATCAACAAAAATTATGAAAAATAAATGACGAGCTGCCGAAAGAAAGATATATCATCAGATGAAAGTCTTGCATAAGGTCATATAAATATGATTTGATTAAATATAAAAAAATTTAGAATCAACTATATTTCAGACTTTTGGCAATTAATCTTTTTTTATTAATTATCCAGCCAGGTATTAATATGTTAAACTTTTCAATTTTAATAAAAACAAAAGCACAAACTTTATAGCTATCTTAGATATAAGAAGAACTTTATAGTCCCAATGGATACAAAAACTGCGTCATCAAGAGAAGAACCTCAGGATATTAATCCAGGCTTTGAGGAAATTCAACAGTGAAAATTCCAAGGCCATGATTCGTCCTGCTTCTACATTTCTTGATATGCATGAATTGAAAAATGGAGATGAATTTCACCGAGAGAAACACAACTTTATGCAAATAATTTGATTATAAAATAAAGGTTGAAATCCTTCTATTGAAAAGTTTTGAGAGAAATCGGATATTTTTCTCAAAAATGCTAAAGGCAGAGTAGCTCTGGAGGAATACTAGAAAAGGTCTCTATGGCACAAAAACGGGACTTATAGCGTTCAATAGAATATAACCTCTTTAGTTCTTTGTAATTTGTATATTTATCTTAGTAATTATACTTCAATAAACAATAGCTATTGCTATGTTTATTCAGTATTCTATCCCTCTAGATTGATTAGTCCACACAGGGATTCAAATTCTACAGTAACAATTCTAACTTTAGTATAAATTCTACAGCGTAAATTAGTAAAGGAGGAAAAAATTAATGGGTTTTGAACCAGGAATTTTAATTGGTTATCTCATAATATTCCTGGCCGTATTACTCGGCCCTTTTAAAATACATGTTATTGAGAAAAATTTGGAAGTATTCCTGTTTGCCTGCGGAATTGTGGCAATGACAATTTCAGGTATGGTTGAACTTCCCGGCACAGAAACAGGCTGGCGAATGGAAATAATCGAAGAAGCATTGACTTCTCCACTGGCTTCTTTACATATTGCAGGTATTCCTATCGGCATATTCCAGATAGTGCTGATTGTCGGTTTAATCATCT
>JASGVX010000014.1 GCA_030054735.1 Methanobacteriota archaeon
ATTATCAACTTAATTATCAACTTAATTATCAACTTAATTATCAACTTAATTATCAACTTAATTATCAACTTAATTATCAACTTAATTATCAACTTAATTATCAACTTAATTATCAACTTAATTAACACCTAAAACCTAAAAATATGTTAGAAAATATAAATATATCAAAATACCTGACTAAATGCTAAAACGTGATCCGATCATGAAAATAGTAATGAAATTTGGAGGAACTTCCGTTGGGGACGGAAAAAAGATCCGTCACGTTGCCCAGCTTCTCAAAAGGTATCGTGAAGAAGGCAACCAGATCGTGGTGGTAACCTCGGCACTCGGGGGAGTAACCGATAGGCTTCTGGAAAATGCTCGCCTTGCATCAACAAAGGGCAAGGTTTCACTTGTAAAAGAGTTTAAAACAGAACTTACAAACAAACACTACAAAGCCGTGAAAGATGCCATTGACGACCCCAGCGTTGCAAAAGAAGTCCTCCACATCCTTGACCTGAGAATCGAGGAGCTCGAAAAAGCCCTGATTGGGATCTGCTATCTGGGCGAACTTACCAACAGGTCAATCGATTATATTTCCTCCTATGGAGAAAGGCTGGTAGCTCCGATCCTTTCAGGCGCTGTCCGCTCCCTTGGACTCTCATCAATAGAATACACCGGAGGAGAGGCAGGGATTGTAACCACATCGGATTACGGAAACGCTCGCCCTCTTGAAAAGACATATGAGCTTGTATCAAAGAGACTGGGGTGCAGGCTTGAGTCCTATATCCTTGTGGTCACAGGTTTTATAGGAGAAAATGAAGACGGAATAATTACTACCCTTGGGAGAAGCGGATCTGATTTCTCGGCTTCCATTCTTGGAGCGGCTCTGAAAGCCGATGAGATATGGCTCTGGAAAGAAGTTAACGGTATCATGACAACGGATCCCAGAATTGTGCCCGAAGCAAAGACCATACCGCAGATTTCCTATGCAGAAGCCATGGAGCTCTCTTATTTTGGAGCAAACGTGCTGCATCCTCGCACTATTGAACCTGCAATGCGCGAACACATTCCTGTAAGGGTCAAAAACACCTTTGATCCGGAATTCCCAGGTACACTTATAGTGTCGGAAAAGTTCCAGTGCGAGCACGTTGTAAAAGCAGTAAGCCTGATCAAAAATGTAGCCCTTATTAACATCTCAGGTGCTGAAATGGCAGGGGCGATCGGGACTGTAGCAAGGCTCTTTACTGCTCTTGCAAAGGCAGGAGTAAACATTGTTATGATCAGCCAGGGATCCTCCGAGTCCAATCTATCTTTTGTGGTCAGTGAGTCAGACGTGGGACCTGCATTAAAAGCTTTACATGCCGAGTTTGACCGTGAAATCATAAAAATCACTTCGGACAAAAATATATCTGTGGTTGCGGTTGTAGGAGCTGGAATGGCAGGGACTCCGGGAGTAGCAAAAAGGATATTCGGAGCACTTGGAAATTCGATGATTAACATAATTATGATTAGCCAGGGATCTTCACAGTACAATATCTCTTTCGTGGTAAGAGAAGATGAAGGATTTGCCGCAGTCAAGACCCTGCACGATGAATTCAAACTTTATAATGGAAATAGGACTGAAAAATAGTTATGAAGAGGGCAGGAGGGGCACAGAGTGAGCGAAAAGCACCTAACATACGCTGATTCAGGCGTGGATATCACAAAGGAAGAAAAAACCGTCAAAACCTTGATAGATAAACTGAGCTATGTTCGAAAGGGTATCGGAGCCCCTCTTACGAAGATAGGGCATTATGCAGGGCTTCTGGACTTCGGAGAGTATGCCCTTGCCCTGACAACGGACGGGGTCGGCTCAAAAGTCCTTATAGCAAACGAGATGAAGCGCTGGAACACTGTAGGAATAGACTGTATTGCGATGAATGTTAACGACCTTCTGGCTATGGGAGCTGAACCTCTAGCATTTGTAGACTATCTTGCCCTGGAAAAGCATGAAGAGGGCTTTGCCGCACAGATAGGAGAAGGGCTACTGAAAGGAGCAGAAATATCCAGGATGTCTATTGTAGGCGGAGAAACCGCTACCCTGCCCGATATAATTAAAGGTTTTGACCTTGCAGGCACCTGCCTTGGCTGTGTCAAAAAAGAGGATATTATTGAGGGAGGAAAAGTCCAGGTGGGCGACGTTATTGTAGGCATTCCGAGTACAGGAGTCCACAGTAACGGTTATACTCTGGTGAGAAAGATCATGGAGAAATCAGGGTATTCTTATCATGACCCCTGCCCGTATGACAATTCAAAAACCATAGGAGATGCCCTCCTTGAGCCAACCAGAATTTATATAGAAGTCCTTGACGTCCTCAAGGCGTGCGAAGTCCATGGGCTTGCACATATAACAGGCAGTGGGCTTTTGAAACTTAGAAGGGTAACAAATCTTGGCTTTGACTTCTATGACCCTCTTGAACCACAGGAGATTTTCAAATTCCTTCAGAAAGAAGGCGGAGTCGATGATCTTGAAATGTACAGGACTTTCAACATGGGAATGGGATTTTTGATCATCCTGCCAAAAAATGATGCTGCAAAAGCTGTAGAAATAACCGGCGGAAAAATCGTGGGAAAAATCGTGGAAAGCAGGATCAGGGTTAAAGACCTGATTATAGAGTAAATGTATAAAACTTAATTCGGGTATCAACTATAGAGGAAATTGAGGCAAAATCTTTTCCCCTATGTTGAAATCCTTTTTTTGTGTTCCTTTTCTTCTTGTGTTCCTTTTCTCTTGTTCGTATAAAGGCGATCTTTTAAAACCTGCTGCATTTTAAATTCATTTTTTCCACATATCCAGAAAGCTGGTTGAGGATGCCTTCGAACTTTCAAGAGATTTGTCCTTCTTTGATGAGGCTGGCTCCTTTTCCTTCTCCGTCTCCCTGAGCCTATTTATCTCCTTTATACTATCCTCGTTTTCTATGCTAAGGACAAAGCTTCCATGGCAGGGCTTTGTATAAGGGAAAACCAGAGCATTACCCTTAGACCCCATAGCAATGGGCGGTACTCCTATTATGTAATAGTCCTTGAAGATCTTGTAACCCGGGGATACATAATAGACTTCATCCGAATTTGTCTCTATGTACTCTCTAGCCTCCTTGAAGCTTATCCTATCCAGGAGGATTGTGTATTTCATCTGTTCAATACAGCTCATCTGGCCATCGCCTCCATTACCTTATCCAGCTTGTTCTTGAGACGTACAGGGTTGTGAACATCCTGTGTAACTATCTTCTCACAATCGAACTCTATTGTTTGGGCTAATTCCTCGGTGTGCCTTCCAAAAACAATGGAGTAGATTCTGGCCTGAGAAATGGCGCTCACTGTCGCTGCATAAGTCATTCCTGAATCGTTATGCATGAAGGCAAAGCATATGTCAAAATCATTCCTTTTTTCAATAATGTCCTCAAGGGTTTTATCGAGATCCACCAGCTTTTTTGCATAATGGCCGTCGTAATCGGAGACTTTCAAAAGCCTGGTTGCAGCAGTTGTCCCGGCAACGGTTACATCGAATCCTAAGTTGGTCAGCTTATGGGAAAGATACAGGGCAATACTGGTTTGAATTGGGATCTCGGGACATCCCATCATAAGGAGCACTTTTGCGCCGGTCATAACATTTCATCTCTGAGGTATTTGGCATGAAAGTTTTTCAATTACTTTCATTTTGGCATGAAAGTTTTTCAATTACTTTCATTTTTGTGCCTGCTATTTAGAAAATTTCATGTGTGTTTATCTATAAGTATTATATGAATAGTAGGGTCAATTTTGAATTTCAACCTTTGCAATTGAGATTCGGCGGAAATTCTTGAAACAAGATAGTGTTTAGATCGAACGTTTACCCATAAATCCGCATTTCAACCCTTGTAAGGTCTGATTTTAACCATTCAGATATTATTAGTAATTAAATATATAAATTACCTGAACCATTTTAGAAATAAATCATAGAATCCTCATATCTTCAAGGATGGGCTTTTACTCGTAAAAATATTCCAGAAAAAATTATCAGATGGATTTATACGTTGTGCTTATACCCGATATCGGTCTCAGGCGACCTGGTTTGCTGTTATTTATGCAAGCTATTATTCCCATGTGACAGAAAATTATTAATTAACATTACTCTATTAAAAAATAGTATGAACAATTATGATTCGATTGTAATAGGTGGCGGAGTCAGCGGATTATTATCTGCTCTGGTATTATCAAAGTCAGGAGAAAATGTTCTTCTTTTAGAGAAAAATAGAAAGCTGGGAAACAATTGTAATAGCTATCTTGTTAACGGTTATCAAGTTGATACGGGACCCCATGCTATTACTCAAATGCACAGTGGTGGGCCACTAAGATATTTAATGGAAAATTATTTTGACTATGTTCCTGCTTTTGTTGATTATGGTGACTATTTTATACGCGATGCAGATGGCTTAAAAGAAGTACCGACCACTCTTAAAGGCTATCTTACAATGGATATGTTGCCGAAAAAAGATCGCCTCATAATCGCGCAATCGTTAACTAAAATGCTGATTTCATGGCAATTCGGGACTGATCTTTCTAACATCTCAGTTTATCATTCCCTTCCATGGAACTCACTTTCATCTGATACAAAAGAATTCATGGATACATTTAGCTATTTTTTGTCTGGAAAATCCGCAAAAGAGACATCAGTTCAGAGAATGTTTGTTGGAGGGGGATTTATTGAAGAGGATATCGAAAAGGACATTACTTATGAAAATAGCGAGCATAATCTTGATAAATTTAAGAAAGTATCCTATGTCAGCAGATTGCTAAATAATAATAAAGTAGATTATAATCAATTTTATCCACGAAATGGTTTGAAGGCTATATTAAATGCTATTTTGTATTCTTTACCAGAAACGGTTGAGATTAAAACCAATACTGCTGTAGAAAAGATAATCACAGAAAACAACACTGTAAAAGGAGTCTTGACAAAAGAAGGTTCCTATTTTGCAGATATAATTATTTATTCAGCTTTTGCAAAAGATCTCCCCAAATACGTTACTGATTTGCCTTTGTCCTATGTTTCGGATTTGAACAGAATCAAGCAATCGAAAGCCTTAACAATATGGCTTGGTCTGGATGAAAAGTTTGAAGAGTTCAACTACATAGGGGGAGAGGTGTGGTTTAAGAAGAAGCCCTTTTGGGCAATGCCAATTAGCAATTACAACAAAAGCTTTGCTCCCGAGGGGAAAAAACTTGTGGGCTTTATGTTTTCCATAGATGAGAATAACTCCTTAGAATCTGAAAAGCTGGAAGCATACAACACCATTTTGCGAGTTTATCCTGGTATAGATAAACATATAGATATGATTCATAATCAAATTACTATTCCAGAAAAAGCTTCTGTGGCGATAAACGGTTTTATAGCAGAAACAGTTACTCCAATAAAAAATCTATATTTAGTTGGGACAGATGTAGATGACCGCAGTATGGGGATAACAAGAGCTGCTTATTCTGTAGTGAAACTCATAACTGTTTTGAGAGAGAAAGAAGTTCTTGATTCGTGAAGCAGCATACTTTATATTTTTGATATTTAAAATGTTAGATTGTGTCCATGAGTTATTGATCAATTCCAAAAAAGCGAGTACAACTCCCGTATTTTAGATAAATTTAGAGAGTTCCTTATGCTTACGGTTTTCAACAACTCATGCCCATTACCCCAAAAATGTTATCAAGAAAAAAAGCTTTTTAGAAAAAATTTGGGTATCAATAAGTGTTAGAGTTTTCCCTGCAAATCTAAAGAAAAAAAGATAAAGGGTACAAAAATGGTATGTTTGAGCGGATACAATATTGAGATTCTTCTGAAGAATGCAACTCCAGAAAAGTGTGAAAACGCTGTTAAGAAACATTCAGAAGACGTGTACCTGGTACCAGGGGGGTACGATATAAAAAGCATTTTCCTTCTAGGCACGGATATTCCAGTTGGTTTTTCAGGAAAGACATTGTATTTCAATTTACAATTTCCAGGAAATTACAGAACTTATTACGCAAAAAAAGGGAGATTTAAGTCAGAAATATTGAATATGGAGGATATTCATTGGAAGATATTGAGTCTCATGGGGGAGAAATATGAAAATATCTATCTCTAATAACGTTAACCTGCCGAATGTAGGATAAATAATTAAAAAATTCGCAGATCAGGTATATCAAGGAGCAGATTTCTTCCTTATATATCATGCCCTCAAAATAATGTACTGAAGAAACAGAATTTTTAAAACTAAGGAATGGTGAAAATTTAATTTCAAACACATATATCCCATATTATCATAATGGCATTGGGAAGTGAAATTATAGAGCCATTACCGAAGTGAAAACTTGAAGTAATATTTCAACCATTCCTAAGGAGATTTTACTGGAGATTAAATATCGGTTGTGTGGAATCGTTGAGCGATACTATCTAATCTCCAGCAGCGTCTCAGGGTCATACCTTACCCCGTGCAGATCAGGCAGAGATCTCCTTATTCAGAATATAAGTAATCATTTCAGGGTTCAGTTTTCTTTCCCTTGAAATTTTTTTCTTAATTTCCTCAGCGGTTTTACCTTCTATTTTCATTTCCTTAATCTTTTCAATCGCTGAAGAGGGAATCGCATAGTATTCGTTTATATCTTTTCTGTGCCCCCAGACATCCCCTTCGAGGAGCTTGACCCTCTGCATCTGAAGAAACATCTCTATGGATTTTGAGATAGTGGCCATATAAGACTTAGGCAACTGAACTACTTCGATTTTCGGGCATGTTTCCACCAGGCCAAAGATGTCTTTGTTAGAAGGCCTGAAAGCAAGATGAACTATTCTTTCGTTTGGATTCAATGTAAAGATCTCTTCTCTTGAACTAACCACTCTTATTTGCATGTTTTTTTCCCCACTGTAAAGTTTTATGTTTTTACTTTGAAATTTGTTTTATGTTTTTACTTCAAAATATACTACTTATACTTATTATATAAAGTTATCTCATTAAGCTAATATTATTTTAATAGTTTGCTAGAGATTTTGTCCGCATCATGAGTCGGAAAATAAGAAATAAAGGACTTATTAAAAGGAAAAATCGATGTATTGGGATTATTTTTAAAAATAATATCTCTTCATTCACGATTCATCATACAAAATTTATTTAGCAAAACTATTCAATTTTTCTTATTTTTATTCTAATTCTTTAGACCTGGGTCCTTTTTCATGCCTCTTAAATAATTTTTCTGAAAAGGTTTTTGAAACAAATCAAATTAATTTGGACTTTTAATGGAACCTGGTGTTGCGTCATCGTTAAGATGTCGTATATATTCGATTACAACAATTAAATATCTTATAATCCTTGATGACTGACACAACACTAGTGAAAATTGATCATATCTTTTTTGGTTTCTAAGATACACCATATAACTTCTTTACATCCTGCATAAAAGTCCAATAACCATGTTTTATTGGAAATCGATATCAAAAAAATGTTATTTTTTTGCAGACAACTGCGGAAAGTCATCTCAAAGATTTCATTATTTATTTAGCATGAAAGTGCTCCCAGCTACTTTCATTTTTTGTGCCGGTTATTTGAAGAATTTCATATGCGTTTTTCGAATTGAAGAGAGTATATAATCAATGAAATTAGATTTGATATAATTAAAAATAGTATCATCTGAAGGAATTCTTATCTCTGGTATTTTGGCCCTGAGATCATTACTTGCAGATTCACGAGAATTGCCTGGAAATGTTGAAGCATGATGTAAAACTCCCAGGGCAGGATTTTAGACATTAACGCAGAATTGTTGGAGATGTTGAAGCATGAAGTAAAACATTAATAAACTCTTAATAGCTATAATTTGCTCCAGCAGGTAAAGTTATTATATTGACAATACTAACAATCTAGAAGACACACCCAGTAAACTGGTTGTGTTTACAAAAAAACTGGTGTTGTTTGTTGCTATCATAATAAACGATTACATGATTTTCAATGCTTTTTTAATTATATCTTATTTGTAAAAAAAGAGCTTTGGAACCAGGGAGATCCGGAACTATTGGAGACTTCTAAAAAAACTTTTTATACTCGTAAGACGTTCCTTTTATTGGAGAGGCTTTCTAAGCCATTGGGGAAATACGTAGTTACTAAATACCAATTCTTAGTGAAACTTCAGTCTGGTTTCACGATAAATGCAAATATAGCTCGTATTGGGGGATTTAATGAAAAATAGCCTTTCGGTTACAGTTGATCTTGAAGATTGGTACCATATTCCTTCCGTCTGCAGCTCTCCTTTTTCAGTTTACAGGAATGTAGACGAATTCTTTAAGAACTGGCAAGGCAGGTATGATTTCATAAGTGAGCCTACAAAAAGGGTTCTGGACATACTTGATGAGTTCAACGTAAACGCTACTTTTTTTGTAGTTGCAGATACTATCAAGCACTACCCGGGATTGGTAGAATCAATTGCAGATAGGGGACACGAACTTGCCTGTCATGGGCTGAGCCATGCCTGTAAGATAGACCCTGAGACAAAAAAACCACTAATGAGTATAGATGAGTTTGAGCAGAGGACTCTGGATGCAAAAAAAATGCTCGAAAAAATCAGTGGAGAAAAGCTGGTAGGTTACAGGGCACCAAATGCCCTTGTAAGCGGATGGATGATTGATTCCCTCGAAAAGCTGGGATTTAAGTATGATTCATCAGTCTCAGTAAATTCCTTTTATAATAAAACTGATTCTGCTCTCAGGACAGTTTCGTCTTGTCCTTATTACCCTGCGGAAAGTGAACTTGAAGTAGGCAATGAGAGAGGCTTTATTGAATTCCCATGGGCTTATTATCAGCAAGGCTTGAAGTTCCCAGCATCAGGCGGCCCTATGCTTCGCTTCCTTGGCTCATCGTTTATACTGAGCGGGCTTATGCAGAGCCTTAAAAGAGGGCACACTATATTTTATTTCCATCCACTGGATATTTCCTATGCAAAATTCCCCTCTATTGGAAATAAAAGACCTTTTTATTGGTACATAAAAGGGAAGCCCATTGAACAAAGAATCCGGCATATCCTGAGTAAATTAAGCGACGTTAAGAAAGTAGCTTTGAGGGATTATCCGGAAGTATCATGTGTTTAAAAAACTTCTTGATCTATGATGAGATTACTAGAATCTTATCCACTAATGAAGTAAACACTCGAAGGAAGCCCCTTCCAAAGAAAGTAGTGAGGAATAGTCCACTTTTCACTCATACCGGAAAATTTTTTAAAGATCTTGGGATCCGTAAGGAAATCGAACCCCTTTTCCCTTAGTATCTAATTTTAGAGCAGCTTCTTTCTGGATTTTTACCTCGTTTTCATTTGTTTTCAGGGTTCAACTCCTGCAGCTCAACTTCTTTTTGTGGATCTGTCCTTATTCCTTATCTATCTATAAATTATAAAAGTGCTGGGAAAGCTTAAATGTCTACAATTTTCTCTGAAGATCCGAAAGCCTTTAATTCTTGAGTATTTTCATTTATGCGAACATTAATTAACTTGAGAATAGTGTATCAAACTGCACACCAGGCACAACTTAGGGATGGTGAAAATTTAATTTCAAACACTTATACCCCATATTGTCATTAATGATATTGGGATGTGCAATTATAGAGCCATTACCAAAGTGAAAACTTGAAGTCATATTTCAACTATTCCTTAATTATTTATTGCGCAATTGCATACACGGAAAAACGCATATGAAATTTTCTAAATAACAGGCACAAAAAATGAAAGTGCTTGAAGGCACTTTCATGCCAAATAAAAAGGAGAAGAACAATAAAAATTTCTTATCTATGAGGTAATTTTGATAACGGAAGTTCCTTTGCCACAGACTGCTTGTGAAAGCAGGCACTATGAGAATGATAATTTTGATAACGGAAGTTCCTTTGCCACAGATTGCTTGTGAAAGCAGGCACTATGAGAATGATATCGGTGCTGTCTCAGGTACTGTCTTTAAAATATAAGTATGGGAACTGGATTCTGTAACTTTCCGGAAGGATGGGGACACATTGTCTAAACTTAACAACAAAACCTTAAATCTAATAACCTCGATTTCTCTCTTACTGCTTGTTTATAGTATCTTTATTCTCAGAGAAATCCAGCCTGAAGGATACACAGTTAATATCTATGAGCAGCTTCCTTTCCATTTCTACCTGATACTGCTCTTATGTTTCCTTTCCGCCTGCTTTGTGCTTCTTGCATATAGAAAGATCTGCGCGGTTTTAGCACTGGTACTTGTTCATATTATCGTATTAATGATCCCTTATATGCTTGCTTACGCTTCAGTAGGCAGGGGAGATGAATTCTTTTATCCAGGCCTGGCAATAAATACCGGTATTTCAGGAACCTCATGTATGGGTGCCTTTTCAGATCTATCTCCTACCGGGCCTTTATTATTCTTAACTCTGGCTCTTGCTTCAGGTATGGAGGCACAGGCAATATCTCACTTTTTACCGATTTTATTCTCTTTTATATTTATTACAGGCATGTATTTGTTCTATCGTGGCTTTATGAGCCGGGAAAAGTTAGTTACAGTAACTTTTCTTTCTTCAGTCATTCCATACTTCGGTCACTTCCAGGCATCAACAGTCTCCTATTACCTTACTTTTTGTCTTATTCCTATCTATCTGCTTTTGCTGTGGAATGCAATTTCAGGTAAAAACAGGATGTTGATGCTTGCCTGTTTGATATTTATGCTACCCCTGCTCCCACTATCTCATCCTTTTATCTTTACGTATCTGCTGTGTTTCGCTCTACTGCTTACTTTTTCAACCAAAGTCATACAGTCAGGCCTCTTTAGTAAAATCCTCAGTTTTAAAAATCTTGCTCGAGATCCCCTTTCCGGCTCTTCAGGAAAAATAATCCCCCTTTTTATTTTCCTGTTATTTACTTCATTAGGTTTCTTGCTCTGGGCAAAGCCCACTTTAGGATTTTTTGATGCGTTTCTTCCGGCTCTTGCCTTACGTATTGAGACCCTGGCAGCTGCAGGTTTTGCTACAATTCCAAGCATGGAACCTGGAATTTTCGAATTTATACATCTTTTCAATCTTTACTATGGTAAGTATTATATCCCGTTAATTTTTGTTACAATCAATACAATAATCGTATGGCGGAACCGCAAACGCTTTTGTTCTCACTTTGTCCGCAGATATCCCCGCTTTTTATTCCTGTATATAGCCTCGTTTATCCTGGAACTGGGCTTTCTCTTGAACCCATTTATTCCCTATCCTTCAGATAGATTTGCAAACCTGAGCTTCGTTATTTTTGCTCAGATTCCGCTACTGGGATACTCTCTATATATTGTCCTTCTCAGGAAGGGATATCCAATCGGTCTTGGAGCTGCAATCTTTGTACTGGGCTTTCTATGGACTCTAGGGTTTTTCAGCTGTTTCAGTTCCCCATATACCGGGGGAGTCTCGGAAGCTGTCCCACAAAACGAGGTGGAAGGGATAGAGTGGTTGGTAGAATCAAAAGCAGCATATCCTTATATCACAACATCTGGAGGAAAAGAAGGTTATGCATTTTCAGGAAACTCCTCATATAACCAGGAACAGTCCAAAGTCTCATCCGAAGCTTCTGCAAGTTTTGGACCAAGGTTTTCGAACAGTTCTGAGGAAAAAATGTCTTTGAAGAATACCACTACAAGCGAACCTTTCTATCTTATAGTGACAACTTTTTCGCAAGCGATGGGTCTGAAAGAAGTTTCCGGGCACGAAATTGAATACTCTTCAGCTGAAAATGCTTCCAAAACTCAGGAAGATAAGCCTTTATACAAGATCTATGACTCTCTTGATATAAAAATTTACAAACACACTCCTTGAGTTTTCTTTTCTACCCGAGTTGCGTTTCTGGATCACAGAAAATCGAAGAGTTTCTGGGAGTTGTGATGTAATCGCAACAGCCCGCGGTCCTTTTCACTCGCTTCGCTCGCTCAAGAGGACTAATTTATGCTAAAGCAGTAAGCTGAGCTCAAGAGAAAAGAAGGAAAATAATCAGTATCAATTAACGAATACTGTTTATCTTAGGTTCGAAAAAGAGAAAAAAGGGGGTTTTCCCCTCCATGAAAAAAGATTATTAAACAGTTTTAGTCTACTATCCCGCCGGTGTTTGCAGAATGGACGGCACGCTGGTACCTGGCAAGGTAACCTGTAACTTCTTTTTTAGGGGGGGCAAAGTCAGCCCTGCGTTTTTCGAGCTCTTCTTCAGAGACTTTCAGGTTCAGGGCCCTTTCAGGGATATTGATTTCTATAAGGTCTCCATCTTTTACAAGACCTATCGGGCCTCCTTCACTGGCTTCACGAGAGACATGGCCTATACACGGCCCGCGGGTACCTCCAGAGAAACGCCCATCAGTTACCAGAGCCACAGATTCCAGAAGGCCCATGCCTCCAATTGCTGCTGTGGCTGCGAGCATTTCACGCATTCCAGGCCCGCCTTTGGGACCTTCATACCGGACGACGACAACATCACCGGGCTTAATATCACCTGCAAGAATGCTCTTCATGGCATCTTCTTCACAGTCATAAACCCTTGCAGGCCCTGTGTGTACACGCATTTTTGGGTCAACTGCAGCCTGCTTAACAACAGAGCCGTCTGGAGCAAGGCTGCCTTTGAGGACTGCGATTCCTCCTTCGGCATGGACTGGATTTTCAAGAGTTGCAATAATCTCTTTGTTCAGTTTTGGGTTAACGATTTCAAACTCATTCAGGTTTTCACCGATAGTTTTGCCGTTGACCGTGAGCTGGTCTAGGTGGAGCTTTGAAGCCAGCCTCTGCATGACTGCTTCAACCCCGCCTGCCCTGTCAAAATGAAGCATAAAATTCGGGCCGCTGGGCCTGAGGGAAATCAGATGAGGAGTTTTCCTGCTCAGTTCGTCAAAGGCTTCAAGAGGCAGTTCAAGTCCAAACTCATGGGCAATGGCAGGAAGGTGCAGAGTGGTATTTGTACTTCCTCCGACTGCCATATCGACCATAATAGCATTTTCAAAAGAATCGCGAGTAACAATCTGCCTTGGAGTAATGTTCTTTTTTACAAGCTCCACAATGCGTTCTCCGGACTCCTTAGCGATGCGCGACTTTTTTGCGTCAATTGCATGAGCGGTTGCACAGCCTGGAAGGCTCATTCCCAGGGCTTCAGTCATGCATGCCATTGTATTTGCAGTGAACATCCCGGCACAGGACCCAGCTCCTGCACAGGAGAGGTTTTCAAGCCTTTTAAGCTCGGCTTCGGAAATTTTACCTGCGCTGTAGGATCCGACCCCTTCGAAGACTGAAATAAGGTCCGTGTATTTATCGTCCACATACCCTGGAAGCATTGGCCCTCCGGTCACAACAATGGCAGGAATATTAAGCCTGCCTGCAGCCATAAGGTGCCCAGGGACGATCTTATCACAGCTAGGGATAAGAACCATACCATCAAACTGGTGGGCTTTAACCATCAGTTCTATTGTATCCTCTATAACTTCCCTGCTTGGAAGAGAATATTTCATACCCTCATGGCCCATTGCAATCCCGTCGCAAACCGCTATGGTATGGAACTCAAAAGGAACTCCTCCAGCGTTCCTGATCCCTGCTTTTACAGCCTCAGCAAGTTTATTCAGGTGAATATGACCGGGGACTATGTCATTCCATGAATTGACAACTGCAATGAACGGCCTCTTCATTTCCGCGTCCGTAACCCCTGTTGCCTTAAGAAGGGAACGGTTGGCGGCACGTTCAGGCCCCTCTTTGATAATGGCACTTCTCATTGTGAATCTCCTGGTGATCTTCCTTTTTGATCTTGATATTGAAAACTATGAATATAATCTATTATAATGTATAGATAGAAAAAAACTTCATAGTATAAACAGGTTGGGGAAGAAAACTGTAAAGAAGGTAGAGAATAATTACTGAAAAAGTGAACTGAAGAAATAATACCATATTTTAACAATATAAGGATAAAATCTGGGAAAAACGTTCCCGTTTAAGCCTCAAAAAGATAGTTTATATCACAAAAAGGAAATTTAATATGAAAGTTTCCAAATATTTATATAGCCAGTAATGGATTTTAATTTTAGCATAGTGAACGGATCTGCCCTTACCTATACATCTACAAGATCACACCCAACCACCACCCAACAAAACCTAACCATAAAAGGATTGTACCGTTCACAAAATTTATTCTTTTTCCTGCACACTTTTTATTTATTTTAAACCCTGAAGTTTTATTTCGGCAGTATGTAGAATTTTTTGTAAATTTTACTGTTTATAATCCATTTGTCAGGAGCTTGTCCTTTAATAAAAAATGTATAACATCTTCCTTACCCTTAAAATTTACAGGATACACAGCAGAGGACTCTCTTGGAGTCTTTTACAACGCAGAGGGTCCGGAAAATTCAGGATTCTTCAACCACACGCTCCGAGCATATAAACAGGATTTATGGAAAACTTGGAGGAAGATAATTTAGATCAAAGAATATTAAAAACAGAAAGAGGCAGAAACAATTCTGCCTGCAATTAAGTAAATGAATGGATTTACTGTATTTCAGTCTGATATTAAAACCAGAAAAACCTTAATCAGTTTTCTTTATGCAAATGGATGTTTTGCTGAATCTTTTTTGTCCAGCGCTTCTTTAACTGTCGGTTTCCCCTCCATTGCACGGGCTATTGCAAGCTTTGTAGCTTCATAATTATATTCGTAGACTTTATTTTTGTCTTTTGCATCCCATTCGATGAAAACAGAGACAATAATAAAAATATCATCTGCCTGCTCTTCAGGAAGTACCCCCTCAGATACTGAGTCCATAACCGCTTTTGCAACCGCAGCCTGAGCTGGCCCGAACATCAGAGCAGCCTGTGACACGTTCTTGATTGTTACCTTGTTTACGAGCAGGGTTACAGGTTTTGGCTGAACATTTGGCTCAAGGACAGCAAGAAGCGGGGTATGACCCTGCCTGGGCATTGCAAGGGAATTCATGAATGCTGTTTCTACTGGCCCTCCTCTTGGCCCGAGAACCAGATCTATGTGGGCAATCTCCGGACCCGAACCAATAAGGGCTTCTCCAACCATAGTTTTTAAAACGGTTTTTACCAATTTAAACACCTCAATTTATGCCTATAAAATAAAAGTTTATCAGTCCCTATTCGAAAAAAATCCGTTGATATCGAAATATTTAGGGAAAGATATGAGACAATATTGTTTTCGTTTGTAGAAATCAAACAAGCATATAATATTTTAAAACATACATAAATAATTTACCAACTTTTTAGCTGGATAACAGAAAAATTTGACCATTTTATCTTGATTTTGACAGGTTAGATACATAAAGTGCTCTTTATTTTGTATTATTCGGTTCTATGAACATCACAAAACAAAGAACTTTCCCTACAATTTCTAACAAGAACAGGCTGTCTCAAAAGTAAAGTTAATTCTACAATTGTGTCAATTTTTTCTACTATAATGTTAATTCACATCTAAACTTCTCTGTTTCAAGTGGTCATGTTTTTAGATCTAACGGTTCTCATTATCCAATTGTAGAAATGGTTTGAGTTTTGAGACAGCCTGATTCACTAACATTTGCTTCATTAATAACGAACGCTAACGGTTTTAAGCTTGGATATTCCAGGGCAAGATTTAGTTTCATTCCTATGAAATAATCTCTATGAGTAGAGTAACCCCATTTAAAGTCTCGATCTTTTAACACCTCTTTGCTAATTTTCCTCTTATACCAGTTCAGATCAAGATTAATGTCTGTGCTATCGATTATGATCTGGCTTATTCCTCTTTTACGACGAGGACAAACATTGTTTAGAACTCCAATAACGAAGTTGATAAACTGATCTGGATCAAAGCTGCTCATGACGCTGTAAACTTCATCTTCAGAAGGTACTGACTTGATTCTCATAAATTTTCGTAATTTTTTCTTTTCGTCCAATTCCTGGTAATGGGCATGAGTTATTGAAAACCGCAAGCATAAGAAACTCTCTAAATTTATCTCAAATACGGGAGTTGTAATCCTTTTTTTGGAATAGATCAATAACTCATGGACACGACCCAATTCCTGACTACATAGGAAATTTCAAGGCAAAAATACATGCTCAGGATAACGATTTTCAGAGAAGGAATTTATTTTTCAAGAGGCAGTATTTCATATTATGCAAGAATTTGCCTGGTAGATCGCAATTCAAAAATGTTTAATATCTTGGAAAGCAGTTTCCATTTGTAATCTTCGTGTGTTGGTATAAGCGGAGGTTTCGTTGAAAAGCACCATAGGAGGATAATACGTCCTCTTCAATAAATTTTACGATTTTATACAGGAGGAAATAAAATTTGAGACTAAAATAGAATCTTTTTTTTATAAGGGAATCTAAATTTAATGTTTTTTTGGAGAATAAAACATTTCTATTACTTATTTATTCTATATGATTTTTTAGGTCTCTCAGCTCATTTCAGAATATAGGTCTTACTTCCTGCGAGAAAGTTAAATAGATCCCAACATGCGGGCGCTCGATATTTAAACCCTTTACTCCAACTTTTTATGGGGTATATAATAGAGATTCTCATGAAAAAAATGTTTTTCAACATCAAACACTACAAAGCCAAAAGAATGATAATTTACTTCCTAAATTACTTCTATAATTT
>JASGVX010000015.1 GCA_030054735.1 Methanobacteriota archaeon
TTCTCTCTCATAAAAGATTATCTTGTCGATCAAGAAGCTGGAATTCGTTGTGTAATTATGTGGTTTTTAAACCTTGTCATGGAGGAAGAAGCCCTTCTCCAGGCCGGTGCAGAACGTTACGAGAGGACCTCATCCCGTAAAGCTAGTCGACACGGCTACAAGCCGCGAACCCTTCTTACCAAGTATGGAGAAGTTGAATTATTAAAGCCTCTATTCCGTGAGTTTCCCTTTGAAACTAAGATCTTTGAGAAATATTCCCGAGTTGAACAGTCCATCTTATCCGCTGTAGCTGAATCTTACCTTCAAGGCGTTTCCACTAGAAGGGTGAATAAAGTCATGACTGCTTTAGGAGTTAAGGGAATATCAGCCTCTTCGGTTTCCAGGATTACAAAAGAGCTGGATGAAAAAGTCTCTGAATTCTTGTCAAAGAGAATAGAACACGAAACTCCTTATGTGTTTATTGACGCAACTTATCTCAAAGTAAGAGATGGACCTCATTACAAAAATAAAGCCTTTATAGTTGCTGGAGTCATAGACAACGGTTATCGTGAGATTCTTGGAGTAAGATTGGCAGGCAATGAAGACTCTCTGTTCTGGGAAGACCTTTTCGATGACCTGAAAGAAAGGGGGTTAAGAGGTGTCAAGTTAATTGTTTCTGATGGGCATAAAGGAATTCAGAAAGCAGTTAGAGAGTCTTTTATTGAATCAAGCTGGCAGATGTGTCACCTCCATCTGATGAGACAAGTTTTAAAAAAGGTTCCAAAAAAGAAGCAAAAAGAACCAGTGGATATGATAAAAGAGGCATTGCTAGACTGTCAGAAATACAATGATTTGATAGGAAACTGGTTAAGATGGGATATAAAGGTGCAGCTTATACCCTTGAAGGGTTTCATACAGAAAATTAGGAACACTACCTTAGAATCTCTTAAAAGCACCTTGAATTCCTTAAAAAGGGACTCATGATTTTATAGCTGATACAATCTCAGCCACTTTTGCAGCAACGTCTTTTACTTCTTCAACAACTGTGCCGGTGACTATCATATCCGCACCTGCAGAGACACAGAGCTTTGCGGTTTTCGCGTCTCTTATCCCGCCGCCAACAATAAGTTTGTTTTCTCCAAGTACCTGTTTGACAGCCCCTATCATTTCAGAGTTTACTGGTTCATCAGTTCCTGATCCTGCTTCCAGGTAGGTATAATGCATACCAAGATATTTGCCTGCAAGTGCATAGCCTGCGGCAATTTCAGGTTTCTTCCTGGGAATCAGTTTCGCATCCCCTACCCAGCCAACAGTGCCTCCTGGCTCAACTATAAGGTATGCCATGGAGATTGGCTCAATCTGGCTTCTATAAACAAGCGGAGCTCCAAGCACCTGGTTTGTAATTATATACCCTATGTCCCTTGAGTTCAAAAGGCTCATGAAAAATACTGCATCTGCGTACTTACTGAGTCCAGCTGAATTTCCCGGGAAAAGTATGGTAGGTACATTTACATTCTCTTTGATTTTTATTACAGTCTCATCTAATATGCTTCCCGACGCTCCAGTTGAGCCACCTATCATGATGGCATCAGTGCCTCCTTCAACTGCTGCAAGAGCAATTTCGGCAGCTCTCTCAGGTGCCTGAGACGCTGGATCGATAAGGGTAAGATGAACTTTTCCGTCCTTTTCAATAATCTTCTGGAGGTGTGCTTCCACCTGCAAAAAAAATCATGCTCCCTTGGATTCCTTGGATTTAACACGAAGTGAACTAGAGCCACATTTTCTGCAGCGGGTTGCCCTTGTGGCGTTTCTAGCATTACATTTCATGCAGATTTTTTTGTTTAGTAATCTTTCTTCTGCTTCTGGAAAACGAGCCATTTTTATCACCTGCTATAATTTTTTATTATCAATACGGTATATAGCCCGCTTAATGGATGTTAATACATATAATGTTTTTCATCTAAAATTTCCGCTACTTATCGGATTTGTAACTCTTTTTTCTTCTCTTAGTACTTTTGTTTTCCTTTCCACCCCAGACTCGAAGCCTATTTATTGGCCCTGTTGTTTATTCCGTAGCCTGGAAACAGAAGTATGGGCTGAGTAAGTTACCTTATTTGACACAACGATATAGCTAATACCAGCAGTTCGCTAAAATCTTTCCTCCACTTTTAGTCTAGCTCCATTATCTCAGGCACCAGACTGCTGTCCTGGCCCTTAACTTTCTTCTTAGCCATTTCTCAATGAGAAGTATAAACATTTCAAATCTGAATTTATCTTAGCATGAAAGTGCTTTCAGGTGCTTTCATTTTTTGTGCCTGTTATTTGAAGAATTTCATATGCGTTTCATCTATAACCTGGCTTGACAATTGTGAAATGTTTTTTTTAAGGTATAGCCATATATTTTTTGTAGGAAAGATATCAGCGCATAAAAGTACCTGATAGTTGCGTTTTTAGATGATGTCTTTGGTTTAAGCACATTCTTCATCCTATTAGGACTTACGCAGTTGAATTTAGGACTTACGCAGTTGAATTGAAAAACATGAGCGGAAGTGACTTAGCTGTATAAACTCAAACAATGTCGACAAGCCCGCATGTATCTGATTTTACATATCAAGTGCGTATAGTCCTCCTGTATGACGATTCAATAGCAAACCTTCTTCTATAAACTGTACTGATCTTTCCTGGAGACCACTTGACCCCAAAAACAAGAAAACTAAGGTTCTCACATCCCTGTTCACCTCTTTTTCCTTTATACATTCTTTTGACCTTAATTCGATTTTTGAACCATAACCAGACTTAGAGAGGAAAAAAGACATACAGCGGCGCTTTTACAACATATATAGGTATCGGAAAACATCGTTTAAGGAAAAGTAAAAAATTATAAACTACTGTCTTAGAAGATACTTTTTATTGGTAACTCTTCGAACAACATATCTTGCTTCATATGTTTATTCTGGAGATCCCATTAAAAAAATAGGCAGGAAGAACTGAAAGATCCTGAAATGAGCTTTTTGTAATCTCTTAAATTCCAGTTTCTTTTAGTTCTCTTCCCAAATTTAGGCTATGTTTTTTTCTTCTATAGTCAGCATTGGGCGCTGGTTTTCGTCTTCTATCTCGCTACTGCGGAATGCTATGTAGTCTGCTTTTTCGTTACGAGTCTTTATCAGGAATCCTGTGTTTTCATACTTGCCACTAACATACTCTTTTACAAGATCCGTTACGTTTAGCTCATAGTACCTGTTATCCGGTATATCGCTTCCGTTTAGAGTTATCGTAGCGTATGGTGCATCTCCCTGAGAGACATTATTCATGTCGAACCAGTCTCCTCCAGGCTCTGTCCAGAGCACACCATCATCCCTGCTGTTCCAAGTTACGTATTCCGGGTTCCAGGCTACAGCTGGTCTATATATCTCTACAACTGAATCCAATGGTCTTTTTGTTTCTTCGGGGTAGTACCAGTAGAGGGACAGAGTCGCATTGCTAATATTTTCAGCATCGTTGTATTCACTCAAATTAAATAAAAGCAGGTCTCTATATCTCCCTACTTTAGGTCTGGCTCCTATGTCAATATAGAGCTTATCCTGAAAAACGACATCAGGAGAAGCTTCCCTGAGGCGGTTGTCTATAACAATGCTAGTTGCATTTTCCTCAGGTAATGATACGGCATAAGTTCCAACTACCTGTTTCGAAGCAGTATCAGTTACAGATGTTGGATTTGCAGTTGTTTTATCTTTTGCGCTTCCAACTACCTGTTTCGGAGCAGTCTCTTTTTCAGATGTTGGATTTACAGTTGTTGTATCCTTTGCGCCTCCAACTACCTGTTTCGGAGCAGTCTCTTTTTCAGATGTCGGATTTACAGTTGTTTTATCTTTTGCGCCTGACGCACTGCCAAGAGATCCATATCCATATCCTTTCGCGACCCAATTCGCGACATTGCGGTCAGATGGTCCCAGTATGTTTGAGCCTGATCCTACCTTAATGTAAGGGGATACGTTCCACATAACGTTATCATGAACGCTAATTGACCCTTTTGCACCCCAGCTTCCAATGCCTGCACTGCTGCTTGATCCTTGGTAGTCGTGTATAATGTTGTGATGGACATTAACATTTGTCAGTCTATTTTCCAGCTCAACACAGCACCATCCGGACTTTGCACTACCTGTAAAGGTATTATGGTCCACTTCAATATTTGCGCAGTTGTCTACTCTGACACCCGTGTTGGTCTGAACCTCGACATAACAGTTATACATTCTGGAATCCTTGGTATTTGACAAAAATGACACGCCATCGTGTCCTGAAGACTTCATTCTGCAGTTGTATACCTTTATTCCGGAACTTTTACTGATTCTGACGCCGTCACCATACAGATAGCGAGTGAGTAAGATATCATGTACTTTACTATTGGTTACGGATTCGAATCTTATGCAGTTGCGATAGTCTCCGTGTCCTCCGTCACGAGGGCTAGTTGCTGAGCTTTTGAATTGAAGATTACATACTTCAACGTTAGAAACACCTGACCCATATACATATCCAGGTGATTTAGGGGAGTTGCAGACTGAACCCGTGGCATAGATTACTGTACTGTCCCCTGCACCTTTCAGTACTACATTGGATTTCAAAATAATAGGGCCACTTATCTTAAAAGTGCCAGCACCAAGGATAACATATCCCGGGTTACTTGATGTTGCTTTAGATGCTACGGAATTTATTGCTTTATTAATCGCAGTCTGGGCATCTGATCCAGATGTCGGATTCACAGTTATTTCATTTTGTGCGCCGAACACCGCGGGTACGGTTGTTAAAATAAGGCATGTTACTAGGAATAGGATTCCTATCTGTCTTTTTAGCATCGTATCACCTTTGGGTTGGATTTGG
This sequence comes from Methanobacteriota archaeon, assembly GCA_030054735.1. GTDB lineage: Archaea > Halobacteriota > Methanosarcinia > Methanosarcinales > Methanosarcinaceae > Methanosarcina. The sequence continues at coordinate 4,855 of JASGVX010000015.1, forward strand.
AATCTTGAGCAAACTCAAAAAAGTAATCAGGTTGAAGTATATTTCCCAAAGCACATACGGTTGTTAAACTAAGACATGTTGTCAGGAATAGGGTTCCTATACTCGTATTTAGCATCGTATCGCCTCTGGATTGGATTTAGAATTTGAGTAAACTTAAAAAATCCAGGATAATTGTTATCTTTCCCGGATATTTCTCAAGATTCCATATTACGTACTCGTAATATTTTTGAAACTATCCAATTGGTTCTCTGCGATTTATGTGGGGCGGACACGTTGCACACAGAGCCTTTACTATCCAATAACCTTATAGGAATCAGGCATTGGAGGTGTTGGACCTTATAAGTTCTGGCTATGGATTTTTTCAAAAACCTATAATAATTACAGGATGTTTTTTCAAATCAATAATTCCTGCTCTTATTAGCCGTCACTTTTAGGCCGGTCAACTCATCTATGAAACGTTTGTTTACTTATCTTGTTCTGAGTTGACTTTTAAGGTTATGTAGTCATATTATAAAATATTTTTGCTAGCTTTTGTAATTTTTTTAAATAGAATTGAAGGGTACTTTATCCTACATTCGGCAGGTTGACATTTTATTTTCATAATTTTTGTTGATGCCGATTTTGAAATAATACATAGTATTTGTACGTAACTTTTAGGTTTACATATGATCAATTAATAATATCTCATACCAAACTTTTATGAAAAAATGATTCAGTATTTATATATGTGGTGATAGTTGAACCACATGTTAACCAACTTTTAATCTCATTTCTAGACAGGGGATACCATAAAACGACATCAAAAAAAATGTTCTGATTTTTAATGTCGACCTGCCGAATGTAGGTTTATATTCCTGCACGTACATTTCGACGATAAAAAG
>JASGVX010000016.1 GCA_030054735.1 Methanobacteriota archaeon
ATACTGGATGGAGCGGTATAGATGAATCTGCCGTTTATAATGTCACATTTTATAATCTAACTATACAAAATGCAGGACATAATGGTTTGGATATATTTTTCCATAATAAGGATCGTCGGTGAGATCAATAGCGAATTCATAACTCTTACCTGTTTTTAGGGTTTTTAGAGGATTTTGATTGAGAATCTTTTCATTGGATCTGATCAGTTCTTCCATTTTTAGTTTGTTAAGATGGTGGCGTAGAGATGTTTCGCAAGCAACATTTTTATACTGTTTAGAGACATAGTGGACTGAATGTTTGTTGTCTGCCATATTCAGTACAGTAGGATGGATGTTTTCTCATGTGAGAGTACCATTGATCTTGATAGTTACATGATCTTTGAGAGGTTGTAACACAGCATCAATACATTCTTTTGACCTTAATTCGATTTTTGAACCATATCTAGATTTAGATGTGAAAAGAGACATATGTCGGCGTTTTCATAGTATATATAGGTATCGGAAAACATCGTTTAAGGAAAAGTAAAAAATTAGTGAACTACTGATATTACCTCGGGGGCAGTTCCGGTAATCATCAGACTGTAAACCGAATAAAGCATAAAAGGGACGGATAATACGGCAAAAGCATATCCTCTATTCACTATCTTTCCATGCTTTGTCATGCCTTCTTTTTTCGGCCTGGTTTTCTTTAATACTATAAGGCTTAACATAAATATCAATAAAATCCTATTTGCAGGCCAGATGATATCATTCTGAGTTCATATATGACCGTGCCAGCTACCAGGTTACACTCCCCTCTATTTTATCACTTTTTAATAATTCCTGTTTCTTATATAATTCCAGATCTAAAGAGATCTTTGGAAACAAAGTTCTTAAAATAAGTTCCATATTAAAATAAGCCCAGAATTCAATTACGATATTGTGAGGATTTAATAACAAAAAGGTAGCTTTAGAGTTTCAGAAGGTTGGAGCCCTATGAAGCAGCAATGTATTAAAATTCCAAAAAAGAAAGGAGAACCTGCAAGGAGAGCACTCCTTGATTTTGAAATCCTTGATAATTCACTGAAAATTAGTTCGGATAAAACATTTCTTTATCTCCCCCTTTCCAGAGAGCCTCTTCCGCATGAGCTGGAAGATCTTCCTCTAGAAGCTGAACTTGCTGAGTTTGATTTTGAGCTTCAGAAGAAAAAAGCCACCCCTGCGGACATCCTTGCTTTCAATCCGGCTTATGAGCTCATAGGGGATATCGCCCTTCTGGAAGATCAGGATCTTGATTCTCAAAAAGCCTCGAAAATCGCTGACATCCTCCTCCTTACCCAGCCAAACGTAAAATCCGTGCTTAAGCCTCTAACTCCTGTTATCGGAGAGTTCAGAATCAGGGAATTTGAGATAATAGCAGGCGAGCCCAGGACTGAAACTGTCCACAGGGAATACGGATGCCGCTATAAAGTTGACCTTTCAAGAGCTTATTTTACCCCCCGCCTTTCTACGGAACGCTCAAGAATCCTCTCCCGAATAAAGGAGGGAGACACCGTTATCGACATGTTTGCTGGGGTAGGCCCTTACAGCATCCTGCTCGCAAAGAGTAAAAAGCCTGCAAAGGTTGTGGCAATAGATAAAAACCCTGACGCAGTTCGCTACCTTAAAGAAAATATCTCCCTCAATTCCGCAGAAAACATTGAAGCAATTGAAGGCGATGCCAGAGAAGAGGCAAAAAGGTTTGCAGGAACTGCCGATCACGTGATCATGAACCTACCCCACAATGCTTACGAATTCCTGGATTCTGCTGTCCTCCTTACGAAACAGGGAGGGATAATCCACTACTACGGAATAACCCCTGAAGACGACCTCTTCGAAAGTTCTATCGAGCTTATCCGAATAGCTGCGGAGAAAGCGGGAAGAAAGGTAGAAGTTCTGGAAAAAAGAGTAGTCCGTTCATATGCCCCTCACCAGTATAATATATGCATCGAGGCAAAGATTCTTTGAGACCTCTGTCCGCTACCGGTTCCCTGGATGTTAGAATAATGGGTTTACCTGTGCGCTGGTATTTGTACGGGTTCTGGGCCTTGCATAGTAAAAAATTTATTTGCAGTTGGAAGAGAGAAGGAACTGCAGAATAATAACTCTGAGCCGCTCATCTAAATAATATAAATGGGTGGAATTCAGTAAGAATCAAGAAAGAGAGTAAAAAGTAACTGGAGACTTTTGTTTTTCTTTCAATTATTCTTTTTTTCAGGAAAGAAATATATCTAACGAGCGTAATAGTTAAATTCTCGATCGTTATTTTAAGTCTGCTTATTTTTTCCATTTTTGTGCCGTCGTGGCTTAGCGGTATAGCGGCTGATTCGTAATCAGCAGGCCGAGGGTTCAAATCCCTCCGGCGGCTCTTTATTTTTCTGCTTCAAAGCCTGCTTTTTTGTCTTTTATACTGTTTGAGCTTATCCCAAAACCAACTTTATCCTATATCAATAAAAATTTCATAACTGTATTTCCATGATAAAAACTTGATTGCTTATTCAAAATTCGTTACTCATAGAAGTAATTTTTGATTTTAGGATCGACTCATAATATAAATTTCCAAAATATATTTATTGATTTTAAACAGTTAAGTGATCGTAAAAAATTTTGAGAGATTATAAAATGTTGGTGTTGAATTTGTGGATAGATTGTATTGAAATTATTAGAGGCTATGAAGACCTGGCAGACAATAACATTGGAGTGTTGTAAATGCCGGTGAATAATTCCTCATTTTAGCCGGATTAAAATTCCCCAATTTCCAATAGCTTGATAATAGCAAAAAGAAGTGAAGTTAGGTAGGATATATAAAGTTTTTTATAAATTATAATGAATTGTCAAGCCCGGATGAGTCAAAAAAGAAGGAAAATAATTAGTGTTGTGTCAGCATTAAGATGTCGTATATAATCGATTACAAAGATTCAAAATCGTATAATTCTTGATTACTGACACGACATTAGTACCAATTAGTGAATACTGTCAAGCTTAGAGTACAGGGAAGAAAAGATGCAAAAAAGTTAAACAAAAAAAGATGGAAAAAAGGGAGAGAAAAAAAGCCTCTCTTCAAACCCTTCAGAGCACATTTTCCATGATGCTCAGAGCTTTTTCAATATCTTTCATTGAAGCTGCGTAAGAAATCCTTATGTAGCCATCTCCCTCACTTCCAAAGGCTGTACCTGGAGTAACGACAATACCGTTAGAGATCATTTTTGAAGCAACTTCTGCGGAATTTGAGACTTTTGGGAAGGTATAGAAAGCCCCTTTAGGAAGAGCACATTCCATACCCAGATCGTTGAGCCCTTTTACAATCACATCTCTGCGCTTTCTGAATTCTTCACACATAGCATTGACTGAGTCCTTTGGGCCGGTTACTGCGGCATAAGCGGCCTTCTGGGCAACTGAGTTTGCACACGCCTGTATATACTGGTGCACTTTGAGCATCTGGTCTATGTACTCTTTTCTGGCTGCTAGGTACCCGAGTCTCCAGCCTGTCATAGCATAGCTCTTAGAAGTCGCATTTACAGTGATCACGCTGTCAGAATAACTGGCAGGACTTACGTGTTCGCCTTCGTAAACGAAGTACTCATAAACCTCGTCAGAAATGATGGTTATGTTGTGGTCATCTGCAATTTCGGCAAGGGCTTTGATATCTGCTCTACTTGAGACAGCACCTGTGGGGTTGGACGGAGAGTTAAGTATAATAGCTTTTGTTTTCGGAGTAATTCTCTCAAGCACAGTGTCTGGCTTCATGGTAAGGTCTTCGGCGAGTGGGACGCTTACCACTTTTCCATACAGCATTTCAGTCAGGGCATTATAGGATACAAATCCGGGATTTGAGATGAGAACTTCATCTCCCCTGTTGAGAAGGGCTGTTAGGGCAATGGTAAGGGCTTCTGATGCCCCAGAAGTTACAATTATTTCCTGAGGAGAGACAGAAAACCTGTTTTCCTCCTGGAATTTATGGCTCAGGGCTTCCCTCAGTTCAGGGATTCCGGAACCTGCAGTATAACCAGTAAAACCTTCATTTATGGCTTTGATTGCTGCGGCTTTTATATGTTCAGGAGTATCAAAATCGGGTTGCCCTAGCCCGAGATTAATGGCATTTGAGCCTGCCGCTTCAAAAATCTTTCTGATTCCGGATGTGTCAATCCGGGATACATTCTCTGAAAATTCAATTTCTTTCAATTTCTGCCCTCCTAAAATCCCTGAAAATTTTAAGCCATTCTAAGTCTATTATTCATTATTATTCGATATTTGTGTGCCTTGCCTTGAGATCTGATTCTGTAGCGCCTATAAGGGTTATCAGCTGGGCAATTAGAGAGTCCAGGAAGACAAGTGAGATTATTTCAAAAGCAGTGCCCAGGGGCGGTAAATTCTTATAATCCCCTCTTATATTTTTTTCAAGAGAGCCGCCTGCATCGTGATCATTTTTAGCTTTTCCTGGAAGGACCATAACAATATCAGATATCTTCCCAAGTGTCGACTCCTTTTTAGAGGTGACAGTTATAAGAGTCGAACCGATATCCTTCACTATTCTTCCGAGGTTTGCTATGGAACCGGTTTCCCCTGACCCTGAAATAGCAATAACAACATCCCTGGATTTGACAGCAGGGGTCGTGGTCTCCCCTACAACATATACAGTAAACCCGAGATGCATCAGCCTCATTGCAAAAGCTTTGGCAACAAGTCCTGACCGCCCTGCTCCCATTACAAAAACCATTTCCCCGTCCAGGATTTTTTGAAGCATTTTCTTTATATCTTCACGGTCAAGTAACTTAATCACCTCGTTTATGTTTTCTACGATAGATTTCATTGATGATATTACATCTTCACAGTCTTTTACCGGACCTATTTTCATATGAGTAAACTGATCTCTTTCCATATGAGTTCTCCAAAAAGCATTGAGTTGAGTTCTCAATAACTAATAATTATTTAACTTTTTATTTACTTCTAGCGGATATACTGAGAATAATCTCAAAATCGCTCCTGTCTCGAAAAATAGCGGGTTTTTGAGACTACTAACTGTACTTGAGACTACCAACTGTACAGCACTACTGGAGTCTTGAGACTATTATACCTGAAATCCCTCCAAGATAACCTATTTTCATTTTCTTAAACTTATTGGTGGGGATTTCAGGGGAAAAATCCGGAAGCTTCTATTTTATACTGATCTTGTGCCTGCCCGTTATCGGCTTGTTTGTGGCTCCGTTTTATAAATAATAGATTTTAATTCCCAGCTCTCGATATTGTTTCTGAACTCCATATAAAGCCTCTGGATATCGCAGTCATTACCATTCCAGTAGAAATCTTTTCGTACTTCCCCTTTCTGGAGTTCTTCAAGTACGAGCTTGGACAAATGGAAAAGAGCTTTTTTATTGGAAAATGGAATACTGTAATTTACACGATAACCACCGGCTGTTTTACCATAGGACACAAGGATATATCCTTTGCTTTCATGCTCCGTGATCTCATCAAAATCACAAATCATTTCAAATTCATGAACTGCAGATGGATCTACCTTTGAAATTCCAATGAGTACCTGCGCTATGATATGATCAGGAACCTTTCGTCCGAACCACACTGCGATTTTTCCATAAGTACAAACTACGTTAACATCGTTCCTGCCCATCTCAAAGGAGCCTAGGGACTGTGGAGGGGATAATTTTGCTTCCAGGTCTTGGGTCTTTTGGGCACACATTGCTTCCACTTCGTTTATTTACTTGCAGAGACAAGTGCACTGATCAAATTTCTATCCTTTTTAAGGGTTTTGAGCTGGTTTGCGGGTCCTATAACCGTAAGTCTCTTATTGCTCTGTTTTTTGAAAAGTTTTCCCAACAAAGAGGCATCTGTATTTGAAGGGTAGCTCTGCATCTCTATTCCTGAAAACACATCCGGCTGAATTGCTGACATCGTCATTTCAATGAGTTTAGCCTCTTCCATAGGGTTGAGACCTTTTTCAAGCACAAGAATTTTGCCTTTTCGCACCTCATCGATTATATACCGGACTTTTTCCATGGAAGCCATCTGAGAAATTCTGGCTTCGGATATAAGATCAAGTTGGATTCCCTGCATTTTGATCACCCGAACTGTTTTGCCAGAGCTTCATAGAAAGAGTCCATACCAACCCCTTCAAGCGCCGAGACAGGTACTAGCGGGTGTTGAGGGAAAGCTTCCTTTATAACTCCGGGATCCGCATTAGGAAGGTCTATCTTATTTGCTACTATGAGAAGCGGAAGGTTTCGAGCTTCCATATTCCCTATAACAGTAACATTAACCTGTGTATAGGGATTTTCTGTGGAGTCCATGACCAGTATGACTCCATCGAGGTCATCAAGCCATTTAACAGCTTCAATTACACCCTCTGTTGCCTCTTTGGATCTTTTCTTTGACTCTACATCACTCATCCCCTGCTCCATAAAGTCATGGAAATCGATCTTCGTTGCAAGCCCGGGCGTGTCCACAATATCAAGGCTGATAGTATGCCCATTAGTCTCGATAGTAATTCCGTTTCTCCGTTTTGCATGCCTGGTTTCGTGGGCTATGTGTGAAACCGATCCCATGGTTTCCTCACTTCCTGCCCAGTCCTTGAGGATACGGTTACTGAGGGTTGTCTTGCCGGCATTGGGGGGACCGTAGATACCGATACATGCTCCTTTTTTCTTGAACAGTTTATTAAACATTTTTGAAAAGCTTAGCTTAAATCGTTTTATCATACTCATGTCTTCCCTCCCTTGGGAAAAGCATAACACCAAAGGATTTCTCGGATTGCTTTCCTTTATGGGTTACTGGTGTTTCCGTGGCCTTTTTATCTAATTGATCCTAGTATATAAATAATTTCCATTTGTGAAACTGTGGGAACCGGAGAAATTGGAGATACTAAGTTCTCCTTTTTTAGTATATCTGGAATAAATAGCAAACTTAGGTTCTTTCTGTATAAATAATAGGAAGTTCCTGCATGAAATGACACCAGAATATAAATAAATTACTTCTTATCGCCTGATCCCCGAAAATGTTTAGCAAAAAGTTTTCATATAAATATTCAGTCTGCCTGTTATTTCGTTACATTAAATTTTCATGTTTTTACTGACTTTCTGTACTTTCCTTTATATCTTTTCCTATTTCAATTCATGACATACTAAAAATATAAATAAACATTAATCTGTAAAGGATTTTGCAGGCTTCATTCTTTTAATTTTCTTACGGTAATTTTACTGTCATAGCCCTAAACCTGCTTTTTGAACCTCAGTCCTTTATCTGACTCACCGCATTATGCACCAATTTTATCTGTTAACTCAACACAGCTTCTCATAAGTAGTCCTGAAAATGCTTTCAGAAAAGTCCCTCCATATGTATTCGATTAAAAAGTTTTATAGGAGGATGAAATCTTTTTGCCTCATGATATTTAAAAAAAGAGTTATTTCAGGCTGTCTCAAAACTAAAGTTAATTCGTAACTATTCAGCCTATTGATAAAAGAATATTTTTTGACAGGTTGTCTCAAAACTATACCCGATTATATATTTGGGTCAGAAACCCGTAATCTTTATCCTTTTTAGAAAACTTAATTCTATTGGTTCACCATGTTTAGAAAGTACGATCAAAAGCAGCAGTTTTTACTTCCATTAAACCTGGAGGATTTTGTTCCTGAAAACCATATTGCCAGAGTACTAAGGAATGGTGAAAATTTAGGGATAACAAATATATAATTTCAAGTATTTCTGTTTTCACTCTATTATTGCTGGCTATACTTATTGCACAAAAAAGGAATCATAATTAATGTTACGCACAAAGTATCCTGAAGAAATTGAAAATCAAATGAAATCATTTTTTGATTCTTTGAATGAGAAAGACAGAAGAAGATATGCCGCCATAGAATCAATAAAGTTAGGTCATGGTGGACAAAAATACATAAGTAGTGTACTTGGTTGCCATTTTCAGACTATTATGGCTGGAGTCGATGAACTCAAGAATGGTACAGAAACACCAGAAGACAGAATTCGAAAGGCTGGTGGGGGTAAAAAGAAAATCATCGATACGGTGGAAAATATCGATGAAGTTTTCTTTGAGATCTTAAAAAACCATACAGCTGGAAGCCCTATGGACGAAGAAATTAAATGGACAAACCTTAACC
>JASGVX010000017.1 GCA_030054735.1 Methanobacteriota archaeon
CTTGATCGACAAGATAATCTTTTATGAGAGAGAATAAATCTACCATTGACTCTGCCTCCTTATTTTTGTGATGAAGAAAAAGGATACAGAGTCAATCATATTTTACAGAACTTTCGGTACGCTATCATACCTTGTCCAGATTAACAAGACAAAGGATAATTTTTGGTCAACAAAAATAAAGAAATATTTTTAAATAGTACTGGGGTTTCCTTAAAGATTCAACGGATTAGAATTAGATAGAATATAAAAAATATAATTAAATTAATGAAATAAGAAATATAATTAAATTAGTGTTCCATTTTCTCCTTCTCACGCTTATACTTCTCTTTGATTTTCTCAATCATTTCCTCATTAGCCTCGATAATAAAAGCTCCAACATACCCGCACTCTTTGCAGTGGTAAATCGCACCTGCATACCCGCCAAGCTCATAAAATAGATCCGAATTCCCACAGACAGGACAGACTTCAACTAATTTTTCCAAGCTCAGCGCAATTCCTCCTTTGTAAGGCTTACAATACCGAATAATTAAATTATATATAAGAAGCATGATTCAAGATAAAGGCATAGTATTTCTAACCGATATTCAAACAAATATCCAGCTATATTCAAACTCAAATTTAAACTAATAACATCAAATTCGACTCAAACTGACATGTGAGAAAGCCGGTTGATCAGTTAATATAATCAGCCTTTATCCACTATCTTCCATTTCAGACCCAGAGATCCATTCCATATTCAAACAGCAATATTCAAGGTTTATAGATCCAAAGTTTACAGTGAGTAAAAAATGACTGAAATGATGACCCCTGCGATGCGCCAGTACTATGAAGTCAAACAGGCATATCCTGGCACCCTGATCTTCTTCCGTATGGGAGACTTCTACGAATCCTTTGGGGAAGATGCAAAAACCATTGCAAAAGAACTTGAAATTACATTGACAGCCCGTGGCAAGGACAGGTCAGGGAAGAGAATGCCACTTGCAGGAATTCCTTACCACGCCATTGACACATACCTTCCAAGGCTGATAAACAGAGGGTACAAGGTAGCTATCTGTGAACAGCTCGAAGACCCGAAGCAGGCAAAAGGAGTTGTGAAAAGGGGGGTTGTCAGAGTGGTAACCCCGGGGACAGCAATAGACTCTTCCATGTTCTCAGACGCGTCAAATAACTACCTTATGGCAGTTGCAGGAAGAGAGGTCGGAAAATCCGGAAAAAGCAGGGAAATGGAGTTCGGTCTCTCCTTCCTAGACATCTCAACAGGAGAATTCCTTACAACCCAGTTTACAGACTCAGAAGGTTTCGAAAAATTACTCACTGAACTTGCCCGCATGCGACCTTCTGAATGCATCCTGCCCCCTTCCCTGTATGGGAACTTGGAGCTTGTTGATAGATTAAAGGAAGAGACAATCGTGCAGGAATTTGCACCGGAAATCTTCGGGATAGAAGAAGCCGGGGAGAAACTGAAAAACCATTTCAAAGTCTCGACCCTCGAGGGTATGGGCTGTGAAAAACTGGAACTTGCGGTTTTTTCGGCCTGGGCTGCCCTTGAATATGCAAAAACAACCCAGATGAGGGACCTTACACATATCAATACTCTCAGGACCTACTCAAACAGCGAGTTCATGGTTCTAGACTCTGTTACCCTTCGCAACCTTGAAATTGTGAAAAACGTGCGGGATGAAGGGGAGCAGAATTCCCTTTACAGGACACTGAACTGCACAAAGACACCTATGGGGAAGCGCATCCTGAAAAAGTGGCTCTTAAAGCCGCTCCTTTCCATAGATGAAATCAACCTCAGGCTGGATGCAGTAGAAGAGCTAGCAGGAGACCCTTTGCTCCGCTACGATATCCGGGACTGGCTCTCAGACGTCAGGGACATTGAACGCCTCGTGGGCAGGATAGTGTACGGAAACGCCAATGCTAGGGACCTCGTAGCCCTGAAAAAATCCCTTGATGCTGTTCCCTTTATCCGGGACTGCCTTCTGGAAAAAGCTGGCTCAAAGGTATTGAAAGAGATTGCGCAAAGGCTTGCAGCCTTTTCGGAGCTGGAAGAACTGGCTGAAATGATTAAAAAAGCAATTATTGAAGAGCCTCCTGTAAGTGTCCGGGAAGGCGGAATGATAAAAGCCGGATTCAGTGAGAAACTTGATGAGCTAAGGGATATTTCAAGCAACAGTAAAAAGTGGATTGCAGCCTTCCAGCAGAAAGAAAAGGACAGGACAGGGATCAAGTCCCTGAAAATCGGATACAATAAGGTCTTTGGATATTATATCGAAGTTAGCAATGCAAACAGAAGTCAGGTACCTGATGATTATATAAGAAAGCAGACCATGGCAAATGCAGAGCGTTTCTTTACACCAGAGCTTAAAGAAAAAGAAAGCCTGATCCTGACAGCAAACGATAAAGCCGTGGCTCTGGAGTATGAAATCTTCACTGAAATCACAGAGACCTTTTCAGCCCATTTAAAGGAACTCCAGCAAACAGCAGAAATAATAGGCACCCTTGATGTCATTGCAAACCTTGCTGAGGTTGCAGAAAATAACAATTATACACGCCCGCAGCTCACAGAAGACTGCAAGATCCTTATCAGGGACGGCCGACATCCGGTAGTCGAAAGTACGGTATCAGGCGGATTTGTCCCAAACGATACCGAAATGGACTGCAAGGAAAACCAGTTTTTGCTGGTCACAGGCCCGAACATGGCGGGAAAATCCACCTACATGCGCCAGACTGCCCTTATTGCGATTATGGCTCAAGCAGGCTCTTTTGTCCCGGCGTCCTATGCCTCCATAGGCGTTATCGACCAGGTTTTTACAAGGATAGGAGCTTTTGACGACCTTGCTAGCGGACAGAGCACTTTTATGGTCGAAATGGTGGAACTGGCAAATATCCTGAATAATGCAAGTCCCAAAAGCCTTGTGCTGCTCGATGAAATAGGCAGGGGGACAAGCACTTATGACGGGTACAGCATTGCAAAAGCGGTTGTTGAGTTCCTGCACAATAGGGGAAAAGTCGGTGTAAGGGCTCTTTTTGCAACTCATTACCACCAGCTCACATCCCTTGAAGAGAAATTAAAGCGGGTAAAAAATTACCACGTTGCAGTAAAAGAAGAAGGCCACGAGCTGGTTTTCCTGAGAAAAATCGTGCCAGGAGCAACAGACAGGAGTTATGGGATCCATGTTGCAAGGCTTGCCGGAGTCCCTGAAAAAGTAATCGAGAGAGCAAATGAGATCCTCAGGGAACTCGAAAGGGAAAGTGTGCTTGAAGAAACTGAAGAGAGCGAAAACGGGAAAAGGAGAAAAGGAAAAGCAACCACCCGCTACACTCAAATGCTGCTTTTCGACCCCGGGAGCAGCAGTGGTAGTTATGAGAAGACAAAAGGGTTGAGCCCTGTGGAAGCATCCCTGAAAAAGATGAATGTGGATGAGATGACACCAATAGAAGCCATGAACAAACTTCATGAACTTAAAAAACTACTTGGTTAAAGAAATAAGCAGAAAAAAGACAGAAGAGACGATGGAAGGACAGATGAAAGAGCAGGTTGAATAAAAACCGGAAGAGCAGATAAGAAAACAGGTTGAAAAAGAGCTGGAAAAGTTGATGGAAATGCAGGAAAATAAAATCCGGGTTCTTGATAAGGATACAATAAATAAGATCGCAGCCGGGGAAGTGATAGAGCGTCCTGCATCCGTAGTAAAGGAACTCGTAGACAACTCAATCGATGCCGGAGCAACGGAAATCCGCATAGAAGTTGAAAAGGGAGGGAAACATTCCATACTTATAAGAGACAACGGCTGCGGGATGAGCAGAGACGATGCGCTCCTCGCGTATAAAAAACACGCAACAAGCAAACTAATGCGGATAGAAGACCTGGATACGATCTCTACAATGGGTTTCAGGGGAGAAGCCCTTTCCTCCATAACCGCCATTGCAAAAGTGGAAATTCTTACCCGCCCTCCGGAAGAGATCACAGGCACGAAAATTGTAATTCATGGAGGAAAAGTAGAGGAAACTTCTGACGCAGGCACAGCTCCGGGAACGTCAGTGCATGTAAAAGACCTCTTCTACAACACGCCTGCAAGGCGCAAGTACATGAAAAGTGACCGAACCGAACTTGCCCATATCACTGATACCGTTATGAGACTGGCTCTGGCAAATCCGGGAATTTCCTTTACCCTGTTAAGCGAAGGAAAGCAAGTCCTCAGGAATACGGGGTCAAATGACCTTTTTAACAGTATGGTAAACCTGCTGGGACCTGAGACTGCCAGGTCAATGCTTCCTCTGGAGTACAGGACAGAAGAATTTGAGGTCCGGGGTTATATATCAAAACCCGAACTGAACAGAGGAGGTAGCGACCAGCTCTTTCTTTTCGTAAATACCCGCCCTGTTAGCTCAAAAACCATCAGCACGGCCGTCCGTGAAGGATATTACACAAAAATGTCAAAAGGCCGTTATCCTGTAGCAGTCCTTGCTCTTACCCTTGATCCGGGAGAAGTGGATGTAAATGTCCATCCCCGAAAAGCCGAAGTCCGTTTCAGCAGAGAAAAGGAGGTAGGAGATGCAGTTATTCGTGCTGTTGAAAAAGTCCTTTCTGAAAATGAGCTTGCCCCCAGGATAAGGGAAAAAGAAAGAAAAGGGTTACAGAAAACCTTTGAGGGACTGGAAACAACAGGAAAAATTCAGTCACCTGAAACCCTACTGTCTGACAAGAAAATGAGAGAAGAGAGAAATATAGCAGCCGGAAAAGAAACTTTAAGTGGACCAGAGGTTCAAGGGGTTTCAGAGGAAACGAGAGTTTCGGACAGTGGAAATAGAGTACTTATAGATAAACCCGGGGCTTACATCTACCCTGTAAAGGACACTGAAAGACGGTTGAAAAAATCCGAGCGCCTTCTTGAGTTTTCAGGAGAGAATGAAGAAAAGACGAAAGGAGAATATAAAGATAGAAAAGCGGAAGAAAAAAAGCTAGAAAGGGAAGGAGTTCCTGGGAATAAAAAGACAGAGGAAAAAATAAGTGAAAAAATAAGTACAGAGGAAAAACAAAGCCAGAAGCCGGGGCAAAAAGCAAATACTGGCCTTCTCGAAGACATTCGTATAATAGGCCAGGTTTCCAGGATGTATATCCTCGCTGAAAAAGGGGAAGACCTTATAGTTATCGACCAGCATGCAGCTCATGAACGTATCCTTTACGAACAGGTTTTAAAAAGCAAAAAATCCAGGGTGCAGGACCTGATCACTCCCGTAATGATAGAACTCACACCGAAAGAAAAAGTGCTGATGGAAGAATACATACCCTACCTTGAGGAGTATGGCTTTGGAATTTCGGAATTTGGGGACAATACCTATGTTGTCACCTTTGTGCCCGAGGTTTTCGGGCGGCTTGAGGATACTGACGTGATACATGATGTTATATCTGACCTGCTGGCTGAAGGAAAGGTCAAAAAAGAGACAGGTATTTTGGAAAAGGTAAGCAAGACCCTTGCCTGCAGGGCAGCGATAAAAGGAGGCGCAGCCTGCACGCCAGACCAGATGGAAAATTTAATACATCAGCTTAAAACAGCTGAAAACCCATACTCCTGTCCACATGGAAGGCCGACAGTCATAACCTTTACGAAAGGAGAACTGGACAGAATGTTTGCAAGAACTCCATAAACAGGGCAAAGTGAAATAGAGAAAAAGGTTAAAAATCCGGAAAAACTAAGGAGTTTGGCAGAGGAGACATATCTATAAAAAAATATAGTCATCCGATAAAATATATAGCAAGGATATTAGTTATTATTTATTAAGGAAACCAATAGAGTTTTCCCTCTAAGGATGTTATTATTTGGCATGAAAGTCCGTGATGAAAAATCTCATCACGTGCTCTCTTGTTTCTGTTTTCCCACAATTGCGATAATCCCGCTAATTATTGTTATCCTTTCATCAAGCGTGAATACCTCTGTTTCCATG
>JASGVX010000018.1 GCA_030054735.1 Methanobacteriota archaeon
TGATCGACAAGATAATCTTTTATGAGAGAGAATAAATCTACCATTGACTCTGCCTCCTTATTTTTGTGATGAAAGAAAAAGGATACAGAGTCAATCATATTTTACAGAACTTTCGGTACGCTATCTCCGCTTTCCTGTGTAGAGCGTCCTTTCCCTAAAAGAAGGACGAAGAAATAAATCCAACAAATGTGATATGGTAATCTGTGGTGAAGCCAAAAAACCGGATCAAATTATACCTGAAAAATGCTCATCGTAATTTAGTTTCATTAATTTGCCGCCATTTTAAGCTCCATTCTCTTGTTTCTGTCTTCTTTTGTGGAAGAGCTGCCAGAAAAGCTGCTGGGAGCGTTCTATGTTTACTGTCAATCGAAAAATGCTTTCAGGGGATAAGGAAGTAATTTCTGATCAATTGGCAAGAATGGAAAACTCTAAAAGTTAATTCGCCGAAGTTAAACTGATCTCTCATGAAAATCCATGTCCTCCAGCACTCTGCACTCAACACCCTTGCTAGCATAGAAGAATATGCCGGAATCAAAAACTACCCACTTGAATCGACCCGCTTTTATGAATCCAAAAACCCGCCAGCTATTGAATCTTTTGACCTGCTTGTCATTATGGGCGGCCCTATGGGAATCTACGATTACGAAGAAAACCCCTGGTTAAGAGATGAAAAAGCCTTCATAAAACAGGCAATTGAAGCAGGAAAGCCTGTACTCGGTATCTGCCTTGGTGCCCAGCTACTTGCCGATGTGCTCGGCGCGCGCGTCTATGAAAACGAACACAGGGAAATGGGCTGGTTTCCCATAAAGGCGGTCCAGACTGATGAAAATAAACCTGAATTATTCAAAGGGCTGGCGGAAGAAATTACGGTTTTTCACTGGCACTCACGAACTTTTGACCTCCCTGCCGGATCTGTACACATTTTCCGGAGCGAGGGATGCAAGAATCAGGGTTTTATTTATGGCGGCAGGGTTGTAGCTCTCCAGTTTCATCCCGAAGCTACGGATGAAAGAATTAAAACCATGATAGTGCGGTTCGGGCCTGGAACTGGAGATGAGCCTTTTGTCCAGAAAAAAGAAGAGATGTTTGAGCAAGAAGAGCATCTCGCCAGCTCAAAAGAATTCATGTTTACGTTGCTGGATAATTTTGAAGAAATTACACATTCCTGATCATTCTTAAACATTATTAGAAGATGTCTTTAAAATGGTCTGTAACCCCTGAGATAAGGGTTGCAATATCTTTCAGAGCAAGGACCTTTTTAAGCCCTGTGGGGAGAGCGATGTATTTCGGACTCCATACAGGGTTGAACTTTTCCTTAAAGTCTCGAAGACCTTTATAGTTATAAATATAGTCGCCGCTGGCGAAGATCAGAGACCCTACTTTATGCCAGAGGGGAGCAAACTGCCTGTTCTCAATTCCTGAAAATGGAGCCATCCCAGGGGAAAAGCGTTTGTATCCGTTTGCTTATCCCCAGACCATCAGTTTGACAAAAAGGTATTCCAAAATCCTGTCAGGAGCAGTGGAAGCGTAGCGCATCAGGTAAACGCTGAGGTCCTCTCCGTCTCCTCCTGCCCAGAGCTTTGCAAAGGCAAGATTTCCTCGTCATCCAAATCCAGAAAGTTTACTGCAGAAAGTGGGTTATAAGATTATATTTTGTCATTATTAATATACATACATTTGAATGTATAAAATATTTGAAAGCTAATTATTCTCAAAAATAGAAATGTTTTTAGGGCATTAAAAAGCTTAAAGCCATAATATGAGTAAAAAGATAAACGGCAGGCGAGCAGGTCAGATACCTCTCCCTGCCAGTCTGATGGCTGTTGAAGAAGGAGTCTCTTGCTTATGAAGATGAAACAATCACTTATCAATCTTATTTTCATTTCTGAGAGAAGAAAAGAGCTATTACTTCTTCTCAGAGAAAAGCCAGGAGATATTGATACAATCAAGGCACTGCTTAACGTAGATGCCGGCTCGATCCAGCCTCATATAAAAAAAATGAAAGACGCTCATCTATTGATTGAAGAAAAGAAAGTTTACAGGCTGTCAGAAATAGGGAAAATAATAGTTGAAAACTTGAAACCTTTCATGAATACGATTGAAGTCCTTGAAGTCAATTATGACTACTGGAAAACACGCGACTTAACTTCTATTCCCGACTTTCTTTTAGAGAGAATTGATGAACTTGGGAACTGTCAACTGCTTGAGCCTGATGCAGAACATATGCTTGAAACTCCAGAAGCTTTCATGGAGAATATCCTGAGTTCAAAAGAGGTCCTTACCTTTGTATCTTTTTCGCATCCGGAAGCACCTTCCCTGTACACAGACCTTGCGGAAAATGGGACAAAAATTACGCTCTGTACGACAAAAAACGTTATGATGCACCTGCTTTCCAGATTCCCTGAAGAAACCAAAAGGCTTTACAGAAGTGAAAATTCGAAAATATTTATCTGCCAGAAGCCTTCCCCTATCCCCTCAATAGTTGTAACTGACAGGTTCCTTTCTTTCAAACTCTTCGAAAACGACGGAAAATTGAGGGACCAGATGCTTATAACCACCGAGGAAAGAGCATTGGGCTGGGGAAGAGAGCTTTTCTTGCACTGTATGAAAGTATCCGACCCCGTAGAAGCGAAAACACTCTTCCAGGTTTTTGCGGACCTTCAGCCTGCCTGTCACAGGCGTCCAGATAGGGATTAAACCTGGGCCAGGTGAAGTAATTTTTACTGCAGAATGCCAGATAAATTCCGTACTTCATATTAAAGATGGAAACTTCCAGTCATTTTTTCTTTTTTCTTCAAGGAAAACTGCAAACCAGCCTGCTCTGCAGCCGTCAACTACGTCAAAGACCCTTTTGGCCATATCTGTACTGAGAGTACAAACTTAAAAAATTAATCTCTGGGATAGCCGGATAGCGGGAAATATTTAATAGCAAAAAAGATGTGAGAATCCGTAGAAGACAGTGATTGGATAATCTAGAATGTAGATTAATAGAAGACCAGTGACTGGATAAAAATGAATGGAAGACAGGTAATGAGGTTATGGTTGCTTAAATCAGCAGGCACTTTAGAGGACGAAGAGAGAATTCTGGAGGACAGCGTGGTTACTATTGGCTGGGCTGAGCTTCCGGATTTATCCGGCAAAAATGAAGAGCAGGTGAAGAAACTCATACTGGGAATATACCCGGGAGTGCGGGGAGAGCTTTCCGAAACCTGGGCTGGAGAAATTTGCTCTTTTATCACAAAAATAGAAAAAGGAGACCTTTTGGTAGTTCCGTTCAAGACCAGAAATGAGGCGCTGATAGGAAAGGTTACAGGAGACTATGAGTACCGGCAGATCAGCTGTTTTATCCGCCATATTAGGAAAGTAAGGTGGCTTAAAATAATCTCTAAAGGGGAACTCGAAGAGGAATATGATATAGACCTTAATTCCCCTGAAGCCCTTTTATCGATAAAAACAGACAATAAAAAGCTTTTGGCCCTTTTTGAAACAAAAAGCCTGGAAGTCATTATAGGAGAACTTTCCTTTGCACTTGAAGACCTTGAGTTGATGAAGGAGAAGATGCTCGAACTTGTACACAGGCTGGCTGAAAGCAATGATATTTCTGAAGTGAGGAAAATCGCAGCAGAAATGGAATATGTGTTGAGAAAAAAGTAAAGAGAGAAGAGGAAAAATTCCTCTTAATTCAAATTTAATGGAACTTAACTTTAATTCTATTTATATATACATATATATGTATATTAATTTTTATTTTTACTTTTAACCTGTAAGGTTTCAAGATATAAGGTCGTTCAGATCAAGTTCAAACCCTACAACGGCATATCCGAGCGAAAAGTTGCTTATTACCCTGGGATGGAACTCTCCAAAAACTCCAAGCTTTTTGCCGTTGACATAAACATCTGCCCTCCTGCCCTCAAGGAATGAAGGGTCTTTTGATTCTTTTACTTCGTAAGAGAGCATCATCTCCCTCATAAATGCGTCCACGACCTCATATACTTCTGTGAAGTTTGCCTGTGGGTGTATAGAGACAGCAGCAACGTGCTGGCCTGTTATTTCATTGCTCACTACCTCTCCGAACTCAAAGATCTTCTGCGGAAGTTCTCTGTGCTGGTTTAAGGAAAGAATTTCAAGAAGATTGGGAAGCACGGTTGTCCTGAGCATTGTCTGGTCTTCACTTATAGGGTGAAGTACATGGGTAACATCATCAGTTTTTTCCCTGCACATGTTTTCGAAATTGATCTTTTCGCTGGTAAGTGTGAAAGGCATAACCTCAAAATAGCCAAGCCCTAGCATTATTTCGTTTACTGAAGCCCGCATCAGGGAAATAGGGTGGGACTTGCCTGCGGTATAAGTCTCAGGGATTTTTACTTTGATATTCTCGTAACCATAGCCTTTGGCAATGTCTTCTACAAGGTCATAGTTGTGCAGGATATCTGCCCTGTAAGCAGGAACCTTTACCTCAACTGTTTCCTTATCAAGGGCGCGCGCTCCAAAGCGCATTCTTTCAAGCTGCTTTACTATCTCTTCAACAGGGAGTTCCTCACCTATCAGAACCTTCACTTCGCCTCTGGTTAGCAGCCTTTCTTTTGGCTCAAGGTCAGGAAGGATGAGCTCTTCTCCTCCAGGGCGGACTACTTTTACAAACTCAATCTTCCCTCCCCTTTCAGCAAGGGCTGTAACTACAATATTTAATGCCGTGTATACAGCTTCTCCAAGCCCTGTTACATCAATGAAAAGGTCTGTGGTCTGCTCGGTTACGGATGTAAGTGTACCGTTGATGATTGGCGGGAAGGACAGCACATTGTCATTTGCATCCAGGATGATCGGATATTTTTCAAAAGCGCTGACGAGATGGGCAAACCTTCTACCTTTAGGGTGCTTTTCCAGGATTTCGGTCATGCTCATTTTTTCAGTGTAGTCAAGTGGTACGAACTTAAACCCGGGACCTACTGCCATATAACGAAATGGAGGCTTTACATTTTTAAGGTCATGGACACCTATTGAAACTTTTTTCCTGTTTCTCCCGAGGCCCCAGTGCAGGTCTTCCTGCAGGTCCATAAGGGACTTGATGGAAGAGGATGTGAACTTTACTCCTCTTACAACAGCACACCCGAGAAAAGGCCTGATCTTCAGGATATCTTCACTTACAGATATGGATACCTCGTAAGGCTTTATCGCATATTCAGGAAGACCGGTCTCAATGTCCAGAAAACCACGCAGCGCCCTGGCTGCCCCTTCCACACTGTAAAGGTCAGGCCTGTCAGGGAAGAACTCGATGTCAACATACTCGTCTTCAACCCTTTCTATATCGGCCCCTATCATAGGCACCCTTTTTATGATGGTTTCTCTATCTGTTCCTGTGAGTTTCTCGAGGTCTTCATAATGCAAGGTGATTACTGGCATAAGGATTTCATCTCATCTGTTGCTGGCTAATTTAACCCCAAACATAATCAACTTTAGATTTAATGCTTTTGTTTAGGGAAGTGTTTAAAAGAACTCAGAGTAAACATATCTCCTAATATTATATGGCTTTTGCATGCGCTAAGCCAATTTAGTGACAAAATTTCATATGAACAGGAATTCAAAAAGTGGTCCGTGATTTAAGGGACAATGGGGAAATAAATAGACGGAGCGGTTTTCAGGATATGGAAACGCACAGGAAACTTGTGGACAGGATATGCGGAGTGCTGGGCCTTGAGTTAATAATGCCGCTCTGGCAGAAGAATTCCGAACAGATCATTAATGGCCTCATAGATTCGGGGTTTGAGGTGATCCTGCTCGGCGTCAAAGCCGATTTGTTAGGAAAGGAGTGGATGGGCCGAAAGATCAATGAAAATTCCATATTCGACCTGAAAGATCACAATCCTTCAATCGACCTCTGTGGTGAAAATGGGGCCATACCTTTGTTACCGACTGCCCACTATTCAAAAAGAAAACAAAGGTGACGGAGAGCGAAATGGTTTTGAAGGGAGACTACTGGTTCCTGGAAGTATCAAAGTTTGAGGCCGAGAAAAAATAAGACTTCATAAATCCTGAGGCAATACCCGCTACATTTTCCAGATGGTCTTTTAGGGCTTGCCAATCAGACTTATTCTTTCTGTCGTCGAAGAATCAACTTTTTAAACATTATTTCTTCAGCTCAATCTTCTTTCCTCTCTTTTCTGCCAGCTGCCAGACAAACTGATATTTAAGAAGATCCTGCACATCCTTACAATTAAATATATTTTTGATAGTATACATAATATTTTAATATAAAAGGATAGTTTAATTTCTAATGCTTCTATTTGGACATCTGGGCATTACTCTCGGGATATTCTTTGTACTTGGGATTTTTGTGCCCCAATTGTGGATTATCATAAACCCAGGATATCTGGCGATTGGAGCTATTCTACCTGATTTATTAGATAAACCAATAGGCGAAGTGATCTTTGCTTCAACTTTTGCAAACGGACGCATCATAGGTCATACCCTGCTGTTCTCCATTCTTCTTTTTATGGCAGGTTTGTATATATATGAAAAAAGAAAAGATATCCGTGTTCTTTCCCTTTCTGCGGGCACTTTCTTGCACATTTTTGAAGACCAGATGATATCAGATCCTAAAACCTTCTTCTGGCCCCTCTTTGGATGGAGTTTTCCCAGAGATTCGAGGGATTACATTGGAGTGGAACATTTAATTGAAATGTTGATGAAATCGTTTCACATTGAATTCTTATCAACCCATCTTGCGGAATTTATGGCAGTTGTAATGGGGGTCATGATAGGAGTTATTCTGGTCTTGTTTTGGTCGAAAAAAAAGTTTGGAAAAGAAGAGATCCAATGAAATCTTAAGAGAAAATTCCACAATCAGGCACTAAGGGCTTAAAAACAATTAAAACATGTGCATTTGAGGAAAGAAACTTATAATTTCAAAATGTTTTCTACTATAAAGTATCCGCATATTACAAAGCCGATTATGTATAATCCGGCTCTTAGAGTATCTGGTTTTTCAGCGCTTCTTTTCATCCTTTTTCCTCCTCTCTTTTCCTGATCTGAATGTTGAAAAATTATACTGAAAGGAATGTGCTGTATATGGATGACTCTCTATTCTTTATTATGGATGACTCTGTATTTTTCACTTTACTGTGTATTACCTGTCACATGTATAAACATTTTATCACTTATTATTCCACAATTAATTTTTTTATAAGTTCCCCTGAGTATTCAGGCACGGCACCGGGTTTTGATGCAACATATGTCCCTAGAATACTGGCGATTGATGCGGCTTTTGAAGCTCCGTACCCTGATAGATAGGTATAAAGGAACCCTGCAGAAAAAGCATCTCCGGATCCGACAGTATCTGCAACTTCTATGGAAGTGGTCCCTACTTCCTCGTAAACTCCTTTATAATAAACAGCCGCTCCCTCAGGCCCTTTTGTTATACATATTAAGGATATATCCGGATACCTATCTGAAAGCAGGCTGCAGATAATTCCCCATCTATGCACTGTGCCAAAAAACATACTGGAAATTGTTGCGGCTTCTTCCTCGTTCTTTTTGAGGATTGTACAATGTTCAAGGGAAAAAGTAATCCATTCCTTCCTGTAGAACCTGGCTCTCAGGTTTAGATCGTAGAAGAAATGTTTTGTCTTTATTTCCGAAAGCAACCTTTTAAGAGTCTTCCTGTTTTCTTCAGACCTCTGGGCAAGAGTCCCGAAGCAAAAAACGTCCCACTCTTCTCTGGCAAGAGCTTCAAATTTCCTTTCATCCGGAGTAATTGCATCCCATGCTACGCCCTCATTGATTGAAAAAACAGGGATCTCTTCATTCTTCAGTTCTACAGTAGCGGTTCCTGTAGGCCTCTGCTTATCAATAACTATGTATGAAGTATCAACTCCCATTTCTTCAGCCCTGGCAAGGAGGATCTCTCCAAGCTTATCTTTTCCTACTGCTGTGAGAACAGCCGGCTTTGCCCCCAGTTTTGCGAGATGGGCTGCGAGGTTAAGCGGAGCACCTCCGAGATGGGCTGAACCTTTGATAATATCAAAAAGAGCTTCTCCAAACGTGAGGGCTCTTATCTGCTTCAAATGCTTCTTTCTCACCTTTACACTCCATTATATTAGTTACATTCAGATTATACGCTTCATTTCTATTCAATTATTTAGCATGAAAGTGCTTTCCAGCACTTTCATTTCTTTGTGCCTGTTATTCGAAGAATTTCATATGCGTTTTACTATATTCAGTTCATTTTCACTGGTATTCAGTTTTCACAATAAAAACTGATTAAGAAGCATTTTATATAATCATATCAGTAAATACGTGTAAAAATTTACAGGCGAAAAGCACATGACCCACGACGATTATATGCTAGTCCTTGGATCGAACGTGTATGCAGACCAGATGTATACAGTGTCATATCAGGATGAGAACACCGGGGACAGGACTCACCTATTTTCTCTTGAAAACTGCGACGGCGATCTGATTCTGACAACAGAGGTCCTGGATAAAGACTCCGAATTCATAGCAAAAATTGACAGAAACAAGATTGTTCAAATCAATGAAAAATTTGTTGTGCAGGGAAAAATCGAAAAAGAAAACGGCTTCACATTAACAAGAAGAGAAGACAGTGACATTATTTTCAATGCTAAAATCACAGAAGACGGATACGTAGCTGTGAGCGGGGTTTTTTATGCAGGAGGAAAGAAAATCCACATAACTGACCGTAAAGTGGAAATAAATGATATTCCCAGGCAAACCATAAACGGAGTAGACTTACATGATACCTTTTTTGTTGGAAAAAACAATATCACATTAACTGATGACGGATTGAAGTTATAAGGCAAGTTTATAGTCCAGGACTTACGCACTTGAAATATCGAAAACCTAATGTCATTTAAACCTGAATTCCCAAAATTTAAGCGCATAAATCTAATTTCACTAATCTACTATGTCAGATGATTGTTATTTTAAATTAGAACTCATTATTCATGCACTTAAATTTAAGCACATAATAGGATATCAGAAGAACCTTATGCGCTTAAAAAGGCGGAAGTTAGGTTTTAATGTCGACATGCCGAATGTGGGGGATAGCAATAATTAGCGGAATTATCGCAATTATAGGAAAAATGGAACAAGAGAGTCCATGATGAGATTTTTCATCACGGACTTCCATGCCAAACAAGATAAGAGAAAAAACAAAAAGTAAGAGCAAAATCTGAAAAATAGAGGAAAGAGATAAATCTTTCCTTATTCTTCCTTAGAAAATTTAATGTTAGCGTTTCTACTTTAAAAGTATATTTGGCATGAAAGTTTGCTTTATGCTTTCAAACTTATTCTCCCATACTTTCCACTCCGACAGCACTCAGGAACCTTTTGACAACTGCTTCATTAACAAGCCTCAGGAGTGTCTGCCTGTCTTTCGTGGCACTGAAGACTCCGAGAGGAATCTGAGCACCTGCTGCATTTGCATGCCCACCTGCATCTTCTCCAAAAGCCTGGCGCATAATTTCTCCGAGATTGAGCCTGATATCGGTGCTGCGTCCAGAGATATAGATGCGGTCTTCCGAAACCCCAAAGACAACGGTTGTGTAGATTCCTTCAAGACTCAGAAGGTAATCTGCGGCCTGAGGAAGGGTATCCCTGTCTCGGATGTTCCCGACATTTGAGAGGAGATAACTCCCCAGGACCTGTCGGTTCCGGATGGCTTCCCCGAGCACATCAAGGGTTTCAATAGACATTGAAGGCTGCTCGAGCTGTTCCAGTATCCCATGGTCTGAAAGCGGGTAGAGGTATGAAGCAGCAGAGAGGTCTGCAGGATCGGTTTTTCTCTTGAAGTCATGCGTATCGGTCCTGATCCCATAAAGCAAAGCTGTTGCAAGAGTTTTTGAGATATTGATGTTTAACTGCTGCAAATACTTTGTCATTATAGTGGCTGTTGCCCCAAAGTTAGGTCTGATGTCAATATACTCAGCCTTTATCTCGGTTTCTCCTGGTGGATGGTGGTCAATTACAATCCCTACATAGGAGTTAGGTGGGACCATATTGTTAACACCTGGAATTGAACAGTCTATCAGGGCAATTACGTCAAAGTCCTTCAGAGCATGTTCTTCCATCTTACTGAGGTCGATCCCGAGAAGGTTTACGAAAGCCTTGTTCTCCTGATGCCCTATCCTTCCGTGGTAGAGGATACTTGCTTCAACCCCAAGGCTTTTTGCAATCTCCTTCAAAGCAAGACCGCTGGATATCGCATCCGGATCTGGATTATCGTGGATTACGATAGCAAGTTTTTTGTCTTTTCTCCCTTTCAGCCATCTGGCAAGCCTGTTGCCTCTGTGTACCGATTCAGCTCTCTCGAGAGAGCGGGAAAGGGAACTTGCAACGAGCTTTGAAGGCATGAAAACGTAATCCGATTCCAGATTTTCCATTTTTTCTTTATTGATTATATCCGAAGCTCTGGAAAAGATCTGGATATCCGGATTTACGACTTTTTTAAAGTTTTCAATTCCTTTCCTGTTAGCCTCATTGTTAGAACTCAGGAAAAGTATGGCAACAACATTTTTAAGATCAATATTATTAACGAGCTCGGGATCAGAAATATCTCCAAGAATGGCTTCAAAACCTTCTTCTCTAAGTGTCTCAACCTTGGCTTCGTCTTTATCTACAATGATTACAAGCTTATTGCTTTCCCTGAGCTCTTTTGCAAGCGCAAAACCAATACTGCCGCTACCAAGGATAAGATACCTGGGTTTAACTGTACTCTTAAGGCTGCTATCCGTATCTATTGAAGAATTAGACAAAAGTCATCCTCCTGCCCTTATGTAAGTCCAGACACGTGCAAAGGAAAGAAAACATTTCAGGCTGTCTCAGAAATAAAGTTAATTCTACAATAGTGTCAATTTTTCCACTACAAGATTAATTTATGTCTAAATTTCTCTATTTTAAGTGGGTTGTTTTTAAAATAACGTATCTCATTATCCAATTGTAGAAATGCTTTGGGTTTTGATACAGCCTAATTTGATCAGATTCCTGCCTGCTTACAATTTTTTACTTTTCTCTCTATTCAATCTTAATAAAGAATAACGAAAAACATTACATTGTTAGACACAAGGCTATTTAATATTATTTAGTACCGAATCAGATTCATGAGGTTATCTTATAATTTACAAATTCGATTTCGTTTTTACGACTTGAATCCCGAATGATACTGTTATTCTGAAATCTGCTGACATTAGTGTTGTCTAACTTGGTACATTAGTTGCTCTTACTATACATTTGTTACCCTTGATGCAGTAGTTCCCAATCTCCTTAGTTCCGAAGCTTGTTTTTTTACAAATAAGATATATTTAAAAAAGCATTGAAGATCATGGAATCTTTTGTTATGATGTCAACAAACGACTCCATGTTTGGATAAACACAACCAGTTTACTGGGTCTGTCTTCTAAATTGCTTAGGAATGGTGAAAATTAATTTCAAACACTTGTACCCCATATTGTCATTAATGATATCGGAAAGTGCAATTATAGAGTGATTAGCAAAGTGAAAACTTGAAGTCATATTTCAACTATTCCTTAGTACCGGTAATATAATAACTTTACCTGCTGAAGCAAAATATAGCTATCAAGAGTTTCTTAATGTTTTGCTTCATGCTGAAACATCTCCAAGCATTTCTCTTGAATCTGCAAGTAATGATTAGAAATAGTCGTTCGGAACTACAGAAAATAGGAACTAAAGCAAATAGGAACTACTGATATAGTAGATATTAAATATATAATGGCGGATAATGTTTTCGTTTTGGCATTTACAATGCCAGCCCTGACAATGAAGTTCATGGCCCCATATGCAGGTACTTTTTCTCAGTCCGTTTTTTTCAGTAATTCTCTCCAATTTTAACTTTTTTTCCTGCTTTTAGGCTTTAGCGCCTTCTTTTCAGCATTGCAATCCCTATAAGAAGCGTTCCCACAAAACCCATGAGGAAGGAAGCAAGTTTAGAAGGGGTCTTCACGACCCCTGCTGCCAGGAGTGTTTCTTCTCTAATCTGGGGTTTGAGACCCTCAAGCCCAAGTGGATTTACAGTATCAAGAACCAACTGCCTGGTTTTCATGCTGGAAGTATTCTGACTTTCTGTTGAGATGTCGGTGTTTGACTCCTGTTTTTTGTTTGACCCGTACAATTTTCTATCTTCATTAATGGATACTTCTTTCTGGGTTATACCTGTAAAGCCTTTGTCATTTTCATAGGCTCCTGCAAAGAGAAGATAATTTCCGGGATGAAGACAAGAGGTCGTCAGAGAGAGTATATTCTGGTTTTCCTCACCTATACTTATCGTAGCATTGCTTTCTCCTATAAAATCCAGAATTTCGTTCTTAAGCTTGTCTTTGCCGATTTCTGACTCATACTCGGTCGAATTGAGCCCGAAATCTTCTATAAGCCTGAGTCCCTGTAATAAAGTCCCGGAAATGGTTTTTATGCCGTTAGTATTAGAGCCTATATACGTGCTTGTTCCGCAGGCATCTTCTCTTATCAGCACAGCCCAGTAGGTATAGTTTTTCTGAGCAGGCGCATTTTTCAGGCTTATGTCGACTTCTAAGTTTTCGCCTTCTTCAAGTTCACGCGGAGATGCGGCTTTCATTTCGTATTCAAAAACTTTGAAATAGTGTGCCAGAAGAATCGTCTTTTCCGGTTCAGACGCTTTCGTTTCTTTTTCAGCAAGCGTTACAACTACCCAGTAACTACCTTCAGGAAGAGGGCCAAGCGTCATAGGAGATAGGTCTCCTCCTTTGTTCAAAGTCTCAGGGATCTGGATGTAAAATTCAGGATTATTGCTGAAGATATCTTCAAAACTGATCGTACCGTCCGTAATATTTTTAACGGTTCTTTCAGAAAAACTTGAACTGTGTGTTTTGACAAGATATACGTCCACTTTCTGTCCTTTGAGGGATTCTGACCCTTTATAGATTATCTTCACACTCTCGCTTGTGATATAAAATGAGCGAAGGGATCTGGGATATGACAGTATGAATTTCAGTTTGTTCCAGCTACTTTTTCCTGATTTTATCTCAGGTTTTAACTCCTTGTTCTCAGGAATGTCTGACCAGTTGGTCCCTTCTATCTTTATTTGAGCTCCCACAACGTCGCTTTTCAGATTATTTCCCTTGCTGAAAGCTTCTATTTTGGATTCAGGTTTCAATTCTTCGCCTTTGAGATTTTTTGTTCCTCTGCATGCTTTTTCTTTGGTTTCAGTTTTCACTTCACCGATTTTCAGGTTTTTTAACTCATCACATGATCCGGTTTTCATTTCAGTTTTCTTTCCGGGATTTTCTGAATTATCTTTCTCTTTATCTACACATGTTTTTTGTTTCAGCTTCGCTTCCAAATTTTCCTGGGTTTCGGATTTTTCTTCTGCTTTTTCTTTCTGTGCAGGGGCCTTACAGGCACTTGCCTGGTTATCTGTGCTGCTGCGTTCTACTTTTCCAGTCTCCTGGTTCTTTTCAGGATTTTTCTGATTATCTGTAACCTTTTTTATTCCCGTATCCAAATTCTTTTCGGCACTTCCCTTATAATCATTGCTATCGCTTGCTTCTTTTTTTGTCTCCGGTTTTTTTTCAGCACTCCTCTGACTACTTACATTGCCCTTTGCTCCGGTTTGTACTTCAGAATTCTTTTCAATAATTTCCTGAATATCTGAATCTTTTTCTGTCTCTGTTTTTGTTTCAGAATCTACTTCTTCCTTAGTTTTTGTTTCAAAATCTATTTCTTCCTTAGTTTTTGTTTCAAAATCTATTTCTACATTAGTTTTTGTTTCAAAATCTATTTCTTCCTTAGTTTTTGTTCCAGATTCTATTTCTGAACCTTTCTGCTTATCAGTGTTGTCACTTTCTGTTTCTTTTATCTCCGAA
Source organism: Methanobacteriota archaeon (assembly GCA_030054735.1). Taxonomy (GTDB): domain Archaea; phylum Halobacteriota; class Methanosarcinia; order Methanosarcinales; family Methanosarcinaceae; genus Methanosarcina. Next base: position 13,869 of record JASGVX010000018.1, read on the forward strand.
CTTTTTTCAAGATTTTCCTGATTACCGGTATCTTTTTTTGTTTCGGTTTTTATTTCCATGATCTCTTTAAGACTTTCTTGATCATCTGTGCTGTTTGACTGCTTTGCTCTTTCCTCACGAGTCTCAGTGTTATCTTTCTGCTTATCTGTGTCAGTTTTCTGCTTATCTTTATCTGTTTCGAGCTTTTCTTTTGATTCCAGGTTTTCTTCAGTGCTTTCTCCGCTTTGTATATCTTTATCGCTTACTACTTTTGAGTTAGGATCCGTTCCTGCATTTTCATGGTTTTCAGTTTCGTTTCCAGATCCTGCTGATAATGAAATGAATGAAAGAATAAGGATCAAAACTGTCCAGGTCGCTATCCACTTTCGACAGTGTCTCCAATTATGCCAGATTGTTCCTTTTTTCAATTAATACACTCCTTAACTAACTCTTTTCCCGTTTAATATCGAGTTTTAAACTCAGGTATAGAGCTCGAGCCTATGATGTATCTCCTTTTTAATTCAATGCAGTTAAGGCATTTGTTTTAGAACTCAATCTTTTTAAAGTACCCGGTTTAGTTCTCTATCTGCTGGAGTTTATTTTTCAGGACTTCATCCTCTTCAGCGATTTAGAGACCTCAATTCCTTTAAATTCAGTATAATTTGGCACGACACGATGCCAAAATCTAGTGATAATCATAAAAATCAAAAATCACTAGATTTTGAATATGGCACAATTCTTTGAGCATGACATATTGACCTGTGCCAGAAGAGCTTGAATATTGAGTTTGATCGAA
>JASGVX010000019.1 GCA_030054735.1 Methanobacteriota archaeon
TGGAAAAAGAAAATGGTTTCAAAGGACTCCAGCTATGGCAGAAGGAATAACTGATCACATATGGACTTTAAAGGAACTATTAACATTTAGAGTTCCTGTTCAATAATTTAAGGACACTACCCAAAAACGTTATCATGAAAAATATTGATTTTTGAAAAAATGCTGCAGAATGTGGGTTCCATCATATATTAGAGACGCTTATTTACTTATCTAACTCATAAAGTAGTTCTGGAGCTGATTTTGTGGCCCACGAGAAGGCTTTAATTATATTCCTCATTTTTTTTGTATCCATTACAGCCAGCTGTATAGATACTGAAAAACTTAAAGAGGATCTTAATGCTAACGAATTGAATAAACTGACACCTTGGGGAGCTGTTCAGGAGGAAGATTATGAGGCTCAAAAAGTTAAGGTTAGTGGAAGTAGTGAAAGTGGTGAAGGTATCATCTCCACGGAGATACCTGAGCTACCTATATATTCCGATGAGAAGCCACGTTCTGCTTATCCAAAAGAATACAGGATGTTATCTCTTAATTTCCAGAGAGCTATTGGTTCAGGAGAGGAAAGAATAGCGGAAGAGATCTTCAACATTACAGGAAAGACTTCAGGATATAATATGGGAGATGCCTGTGCTGTGTTTAATCATGTAAACAGGAACTGGCAGTACAGGTACGACAAAAAAGCCGAGTTTTTCTTCGGGGCTTCACAGACTATCGACAGTGGATATATAGGGGACTGCGATGACTATTCCATTGTTATGTCTGCCCTTCTGAAAAACATGGGGTTTAACACAAGGGTGGTCACCACATATAACGAGTCTTACGGGCATGCCTATCCAGAACTATATATCGGAGATAACATAGATGCAGCTTACAGGATAATGGACTATGTAGCAAAGCGCTACCCTTCTGCCGAAAATGTGTGGTACTCTGAAAGAGTGCTGGATGATGGGCAAAGAACAGAGTACTGGCTCAATTTCGATTGGAGCGGTTCAAACGGATACAGACATCCCGGAGGCGAATATTTTCATGGCAGAAGTGTTATATACTACCCTAATGGGCTGATAGAATTTTAATTGTTTCCTGTGAGACCTAAGTTACTTCCGCTCGTGGTTTTCAATTCAACTGCGTAAGTCCTAATAACTATTACGACATGTTACATCTGACATGACACTAGCGTGGTATTAGACTATAATAACCCATATTTGATAGAAGCATAGAGTTTAAAATATCTTAGCGGGCTTCATAATTCTGTTTTCATCATACAATTTAATGTTTTGTCTTGAATCTTATGATTTTTTGACATTTACCATATTACTTAAATGTAATGTGTCAATGCAATGTGTTTTGTGCAAGAAAATACTGTATTAATTAGCAGGATCTATCAAATTTGGGATAATAAACTGCAAATAATAAAAGTTGTAAATAAGGATAAAAGCTGTAAAAAACGATAAAGTCTGAATAGAGCTCGAATAGGAACTCAAAAAGCTCAAAGCAATATTAAGTGAATAAAGGAGTTTGAAGATCCGGGACTTAGGTCATCAGGTCTGAAATTCCCTTAATCAAACCTCATTTTCAATATACTGCAAGTTCATTCAGTACGTCGGTTTTTGACAGGGTTCCTTTGGGAACTCCATTGATTGTTACGATAAGCCTTCCTACGTTATATTTATGGAAGAGCTTTACTACATCATAAAGCTGCATGTCTCCATCAACGGTTATCAGCTCTTTTGTCATTATATCCTTAACCTTTACATTTGGTTTTCCCTGGGCAATTGCATGTGCGATATCGGTATATGTGATTATCCCTACTATTTTCCCTTTATCTTCCACAGGGGCTCCATGTACGTTATTTCTTATGAAAAGCCTTGTTGCTTCCTGTATACTGGCGTTAAGGTTCACAAGGATCGGAGGATATTTCATATAGTGCTTTACATGTTTTTTCGGCAGGGAGATCATTTCTGTAACGCTAAAAAGGATCGAATTATTGGTATCGTCCCTTCCCGTAACTTCTCCACGGATTATCAGGCGGTTTACAGGTGTTGGGCCTACCTGAATTTTATCGTCCATTATAAAGTCCTTTACATTTCCAATTACCCTGATTACTCCATTGCAGGCATCGGGACTCTGAACGGTCGTAAAGCTGATTTCTACAGCTGTCGCCCCATTAACTATTACATTATTTCTATAAAGAGGGACAACGGATTCATTTTTCAACTGCTGGATGCGTAGAGCGTCATATGCTGCTCCTGTAGGTTTGTACCCTCCTTTTGGTCCAGGTACGCCTTCGACCAGCCCGAGAGCCTTTAATAACTGCATCTGGTTGCGGACTGTTCCAGGGTTCCTCTGGATAACTCCAGCAATCTCTTCCCCTTTAATTGCCCTATCTTTTTGCCGCTGAAGATTGATTAATGCAATTATAATGTCTTTTTGGATCGGAGTGAGTTCCACAATATCACCATCAAATTCATATACTTTGTATCAGGATGATGTATAATACCTATACATTCAAAATAGATATTTATACATTCAAAATAGTGTATCCCTCAATTTGCCATAATTAATGATTATAAATTCCTGATATAAATTATAATTACAAATATAAATAAAATCCGGTTCTTATTAGAAATAAAGCTGATTTTATATCCGTATTCAAACTATTTATAATAATTCATAATTATTATTATCATTATTATTATCTAATTATAATTATAATTATAATTATAATTTGATTATTGAGGATGCAATAGTTCTAGGCAGAAAAATTAGACAGAAACTGTCAGAAACCCAGACAAGAAAAGCAAGGGAACTTCGCTCAGGAACTTTTGCGAAATACTTACTTGCGGACTTTAGATTTTTCTGTTAAACTTCTTTCTTAAAAAAAACCTTAATATAAATTAAAAGAGCCCCCATAGGGTTAGAAAATGATGATCTTTGAGCAAATTCCCACAGTTCCTAGTTCCGAAGAGTTAATTAATAAAGCATTTAAACGGTCAGCTAGAGCTATGTCCGGGAAAACTATTGATGGAAGAGACAGCCGTCTCAGAGCCAATGAGTCCATGGTACTAACAGCTGCAAATATTTTCACGGATAACCTTGCAAATATAGTCAGGCGCTTCCCGAGTTTTGAACACCTGCCTAAGTTCTATTACGAACTGACTGATATCCTTGTAGGCGTAGAAAAACTAAAGATGTCACTTGCATCGGTGGGATGGGCAAGTAGAAAAATTCATGAGGTTGCGAGGAGCTACGTAGGAAAAATCCGAGATTCAGATATTCCAGAACCGCTAAGAAAAGAAGCTTTCGGGAGGTTCGCATCCATAATCAATTCTATCAATAAGGACCTCCTTTTTCTGAACGAAGCCAGAAATGTCCTGAGGAAACTCCCTGATGTCCAGGACGAGCCAACGATCGTAATTGCTGGCTATCCCAATGTAGGAAAGTCAAGTTTTGTTTCAAATATTACCGGTGCAACCCCTGAAATTGCTCCTTATCCTTTCACAACAAAAGGGGTAGCCATAGGCCATTTCACACGGGACGGAGTCCGTTATCAGGTGATGGATACCCCAGGGCTCCTTGACCGTCCCATGGCTGAGAGAAACCATATTGAAAGGCAGGCAATTACTGCAATCCACTACCTGGATGCAGTTGTAATGTTCATTCTTGACCCCAGTGAAAGCTGTGGGTATGAGATTGAAGACCAGAAGCGCCTGCTTGCTGAAATCAGAGAAAACTTTAACCTTCCTCTGCTTGTAGTTGCTAATAAAGCTGACAGGCCGGAATTCATGAAAATGGATGAGGTTGAGATGAACATGTCCACGATTACTGGAGAAGGAATCGAGCAGATAATGGACATGCTTGTTGAAATGATTGAAGAAAAGCGCCTTCGATCTCTGGATGAGCAGTCTTCAGAAAACCCGGATGACAAATATACTCTATAAATCTGCTATCCAATCTGTATCCGGACTATTCATATTCAGAGTATTATGAGTTGCATTAGCAGGGCAAGGGTAATAAGTATCAACCCTGTCATCAGCCTTATCCCCACTCTTTTTCTTTCTCTGAATTCAGTAACTTTTTTCGGGCTCAGCCCGAAGGACAGTAAAAACCCAAGGCACACTATAGGCAGCAGGAGTCCGATGTTGTAGATTCCTATGTATTCTATTCCTCTTACAATATCAGTTTTTATTGCGAGAAGACTCAGGATTGAGAGATAGACTGCTCCGACACAGGGAGCTTTGACCAGGGAGAACATGCCTCCTGCAAGGAAGGACAGGAGCAGTAGATTTTTTTCGCCCATCCGGCTCATAAAGTCTTTCAGGGATTCTGGAGTCTTGAAAGTTGATTTTGCATGTGTTCTCAGCCAGTATGCATCAAAAAAATGCCAGACACCGAGCAGAGCAGTTATCATGATCGCAATTTCAAAAAAATAACTCCGAACTTCAGGCAGGAAATTGACAGCACTCAAGATGCTTATGCCTGCAAACATATGCATAGCGAAAATTCCGGTGGAAAACCCCAGGGTTATTTTGAGCATCTCTTTTTTTCCTCCCTGCTGGGAAAGAGTAACAGAAGCCAGAAAAGCCATTACTGCAAGAAGGCAGGGATTAAAGCCCGCAAGGATTCCTGCACTAAGGATTAAGAAAGGACCCATTGTTTCAAAGTGTTTGTTTTCATCTGAGATAACTGAACAGGAAGCAGGGCTAAGTAACAAAAAAATAGATATGAATAAAAGAGCTCCTTTAATTACAGCTTGCGAGTACAATGATGGTTTTTTCATACCTTTCTTCCGGAACTACTTTTGTGGAATTTTCTATGCATCAGGGTATCGGGGTGCCTCAATATAAATTCTCCCAATGTTGACAATATTTTTCAGAAACAGGATAATTATATAAAAATAAAGACTGCAGCCTGATTTTGACAGTTAGATATAAGTGCTCTTGTTTTGTATTATTTGGTTCTATGAACATCACAAAACAAAGAGCTTCCCTGCATTCCTAATAAGAATATTAGGGCCCTTCCAAATAACGATAAAACTAAGGATATAGAATGCTTATTTTGACCGATTGGGATGTATTTCAAATATCTCCGGTAGAAATAAAGTCTGAAAACTAATTTTTTGGATAAATAGTCTATGATTATCTTTAAAGCTAACAAATGAACGAAATAAAATCTTTATTTGCTCACAGTTTTTATTAATTTCTAAATCAGGTACATGATATCACTTTCTTCTATATGAAATTCAATACCTTAACTCCACTTAATTATAGGGACTATATTCTAGAATTTGCTTATTTTTTCTATTTTTAAACTTCAATCGAATCATTTCAAATAGATATTTACTTATATTATGTTCCCTATATTCTATAGAATATGGAAACCTGGGCAAGAAACTGGCTTGAAGATCAGCGTAAAGCTGGAGAAAAATGTCTTGAAATCAAAGTTCGAGGCGACTGTCATTATGTTTATCGCTCTACGAGTAGATATGACAAAAAAATCAAGAAAGGTCGTAAAGTTTCAGTTTACCTTGGTAGACTTGACAAAGAATATGGCTTCATACCCAAAGGTGAGAAACCTAAAATCAATATGATACCTGTTCCTCGTTCTATCACCGATTATGGAAATTCAATGATTTTGCATAATATGTTGGCAGAGCTCAAACCTCTTCTCATTGAAAATTTCCCTGAACACTGGGAAGAACTCTATGCAATGTCAATTGTTCGCGTGGAATATCAACCATCGCACATTCAAAAAAACGATTCCATTACACATGGCTTAGGCGATTTCCTCACTGAAACCAGATGTCATTGTACTTACCGAGTATGTTCCGGGTCCATCACATCAAAGATTCTTTGAACAACTTGACTCATGTGGATTAACATATCGTGTTATATCGAAGCTTCTTTGAACAACTTGACTCATGTGGATTAACACATCGTGTTATATCGAAGCGTGTACTCAAAGAAAATCAAGTTTTCATCGCCGCGAATACAATACTGAAATCAGGGAATATCCTAATGTCTCGTCACTCCTTGATTGTCGGATAAAGTCGTTCCAATTTAATCCTTGTATCTTCTGTTGTAAATTGCCAATTAACCTTTGCATTTCTGTTGTTTCTGAACTTTTGCCAGGCCAATGTCTCTCTCTTAACAATCTCGATCTTATCCATTCTTCTTTTTAAGCACTGTCCAGTGAGTACACTCAATTCTATCTCTGCCATATTCAACCAGCTTCTATGTGTAGGGGTATATACAAACTCAAACCTATCCCATAGTGTTTTCGCTTTCGCTGCTGGAAATACTTCATATAGAGATCCTGGAACATGTGTATTCAGATTGTCCATTATCAGTGTAATTTTGTCTGCATTTTCCTGTTGAGTCGCAATTTCTTCTAAAAAATAAACCCGGTCTCTCTTGGTTTTTCTTTCAGTAATTTTAACCATTCTTTTTCCTGTTAATGGTTCGCAGGCAAGAAAGATATTGAACGTTCCACAACGTTTGTATTCATAAGAATCCCTAGAATTCTTTATGAATACGATACAATATAATTATTACGACATTTTACGGTTGGCGCAACACTAGTCCTTTTCAGTAAAAAATTATAGACAAGTTTAAAGATTAAATGCAACCATACATGCAACCCGGGAAGTTAAGGAAAATCAGTAATTAGAGTCTGCCTCTCATCCCTTTCCCTGAGTTTCGTAACACCTACTCCTACAAGTCTGAACTTTCGCCTGCCTATGAATTCCGACAAAAGCTGTATTGCTACCCTTTTGATCACAAAGATATCCGAAGTCCATATAGGGAGAGTCTTTGAGCGGGTATAGGTGGAAAAGTCCTCAAACCGGACTGTAAGAGTTACGGTTTTGAAAAGGAAACTGTGCCTCAGGAGAGAGCCATGCACACTCTCTATAAGAAGATCCAGGGAGCCTGAGATCTTCACAGGGTCATTTGTATCCTCCGAAAAAGTCCCATGCCTGCTTATTGATTTTACGCCTTTTTTTTCTATGACCTCTTCAAAGTCCAGTCCGTTTGCAAGCTGCTTTAGCCTGAGCCCCATTTTTCCAAATTTTTCCGAAAGCAGCTGGATATCACAGTTTGCAAGCTCTTCTACCCTGCATATCCCCATTCCTTTAAGGGTTTCTGCTGTCTTTTCTCCCACTCCGGGAATTTTAAAAATCGGCAGCGGAAAAAGAAACTCCCGGACGTCTTCGGGCCTGACAACAGTGAGCCCGTCAGGTTTCTGAATGCCTGAAGCAATTTTTGATACGAGCTTATTCGGCCCAATTCCCACGGAACAGTTAATTCTATACTGTTTCTGTACCTCATCCTTGATCCTTAGAGCGTATAGGGCAGCCTCTTCAAAACTACTGACCTCAGGTCCGGGTATAAGATAGGCTTCATCCACACTCACCTGCTGGAATTTTTCTGCAAACCCCCGCAAAATCTCCATTACCCCCGCCGAAACTTCTTCATAGAGCTTCATGTTCACAGGCAAAAACGCAGCGTGAGGGCAGAGCCTGTAAGCCTGCGAAATCGGCATTGCCGAATGGATTCCATACTTTCTTGCCTCGTATGAGCAGGTACTTACAACTCCTCTTCCAGACCCTCCTTTAGGGTCAGAGCCCACAATTACGGGCATCCCTTTCAGTTCCGGCCTCTCTCTGACCTCTACAGATGCAAAAAAGCTGTCCATGTCTACATGGAAGATAATCCGCCCTTCAGAGGCATTTTTTTTAGGATTTGGAGCAGGCATCAAGTAAGATAGAATAAACACATAAAAAAGGCTTGAGGAAGTCAGGTGAAAGTATTAATTCCAGTACTTGAAAAAATTATAAGACTTGAAAATATGTCTTTTCGGCTTATGAAACCCTGGATTTTATTTTTGGGCCGCAACTTGGCCTGCCCTCTGTCAAGGACTTCATTCGGGACTCTTCCTATGCATTATCGTCTTCTTGTTTTTGATTTCTGGAAATTACAAATACTTTGCATTGCAGGGGTTTTGCCAGATTCCGAGGGATGCTTTTACAAAATTATGACATAAGTTTTATCTTTTACCTTTAAATAGGTTCAATGTGTAATTATATTCTGCATTTTAACTTGAATTTGAATTTGCATCTAAATTCTGCATCCAGATTCTGCATATGAAATTGCCTGATGGCGGACAATTGCGCATTTGAAGAGATATGGTGCAGAATACTTTTAAGACAAATTTCTGTTAAACAGTTAAGGGGAAAATTGGTTGGTAAAATTTGAAAATGGAATTTCTTGAGCTGAAATTACAGACATCGTTAGATTCACAGCTCCAGGGGGTTCCGCATCAGATTTCGCTAAACCAGTTTATCGATTAAAAGAGGGCATGATAATATGGCTAAAGAGTTGTACAAATTACCACCGTTAAAGTACGGATATGCAGACCTCGAACCTTATATTTCCGAAGAACAACTGCGCATACACCACACCAAACACCATCAAGGTTATGTGACCAATGTGAATTCCCTGCTGGAAATGATAGACAAAGCAAGGAAAGAAGGAACTGATTTTGATTATAAGGCAGTTGCTAAAGCCGTGTCTTTCAACCTGGGCGGGCATGTCCTTCACGATTATTTCTGGCGGGAGATGACGCCTGCAAGCAATGCGAGCAAAGAGCCTGTCGGCGAATTAGCCGATGCGATCAAAGAGGATTTCGGGAGTTTTGAAAGGTTTAAAAAAGAATTTTCCCAGGTCGCATCAGGTGTAGAGGGCTCAGGCTGGGCAGCCTTAACTTTCTGCAATGACACCAAAAGGCTTGGAATAATGCAGATCGAAAAGCATAATGTAAACCTGATCCCTGATTTCCCTATCATTATGGACCTGGATGTCTGGGAACACGCCTACTATATTGATTACAAAAATGATAGGGGCAAATTCATAGAAGGGTTCTGGAATATAATCGACTGGGAAGAACTTGACAAGTGCTTCAAAAAAATTCAGAAATAATCGGAAAGTACTTTTTCAGTATAATTGTGTTGTTTAAGCATAATTATGCTATTCCGATTAATTTTTTTTCAAATGAGCCTTTGCCAAAATTGTTAATAATACTTCAAATATAAAAAAATTGCCTAAAATTTCTTATTTTGTCACAAAACTATATTTAGTGCCTTTAAAATTGAGCAATAAAATGCCGTTGAATACGGAATCCCATAATGAGGTTCTAATTAATGTTATATATACTTTAAAAATTAGCATTTAATATAATCTTTTTCTATAAATATCATAAAATTATAAATATTCATTATGTGTTAAGAATTTAAATAGAATTTTTTTCTATTTTATAAGACTAAATTATAAGACTAAAAATAGTTATAATTATAATTAAGGATGTAATATCATACTAAACTGGTTTTAAATCATCTTAAATCAATTTTCTTACAAAATAAATATTATAACTAAATATTATTGAAAAATAAGGAATTTGATGGAAAATGACAAAACCTCAAATATATTTTCATATTTTTCTAACTTCAACACTTTTCAGGCTTAGTACTATTGTTTTTCTAATCTCTAAAAAAGGATATTTGCCAATAAAAGATATCTTTTTAGAAATTTTTTTAGAGATTTCTTCGTTTTTTTGAAGAATAATGATTTCAGAGCTCAAACTACTTGTGTTGAAACTTTTATTATTTTCATTATTCTCCTAGATATTTGTCGATCAAAGATCTGAACCTGTGAATATCTATGGGTTTCGAGATATAATCCACGCATCCCATCTCGATAAAGTGTTCTTCACTTCCTTTCATAGCATGAGCTGTAACAGCTATCACAGGAATTTCTGCAGTTTCAGGGTTCTTTTTTATCCTTTCCAGAACCTCAAGTCCGTCCATTTTAGGAAGCTGCATATCGAGGAGAATAATATCGAACTTTTTCTCAGCAAGGCGTTCAAGAGCCTTCATCCCGTCCTCTGCTTCGGTTACATTGTGTCCATAAAACTCGAGGAGGTCCAGGATCAATTCCATATTCATGGGGTTATCTTCGACAATCAGAATTTCTTTCATCATCACGCCTCTTCATCATAGTTAATTGTTTTATCTTATTTATTAATTCTTTTCTTCCGAAAGTGCCCTTTTTCATAATAGAAATGGGGCTTCCTTTAAGTTCGCCATTTAATTCTTCGATGTTTATCTCAGTAAACTCTGCTGCAGTACACACAATTAAAGGAATATCTCTTGTCTTTTCATTTGCTTTCATGTAGAAAATAATCTCAAATCCACTGATTTCCGGCATCAGAAGGTCGAGAATCATGATGTCTGGCCGTTTCCCGGAAAAGAGTTTGTCCAGACCTTCCCGCCCGCTATAAGCTTTTGCTAGCTCAAAGCCTTCGGGCTCAATCATTGAACTCAGCAGTTCCACAGCGTTCTCATCATCATCAATAATAAGAATTCTTGGCTCTTCAAACTTGAATTTACCTGTTATTTCTCTTAAGGAATCAAGAAGTTCGACTCTTTTTACGGGCTTTGTAAAAGAATAAGCTGCTCCTAGAGCAACTCCCAGCTCGTTATTATCTGTCACTGAAATAATGAGTACGGGGATGCAAGCTGTCTCAGGATCACCCTTCAGCTGTTTCAGGACATCCCAGCCGTTAGTATCAGGAAGAAATATATCGAGCGTGATAACATCAGGCTTCAATTTCTTTACAACATTCAGAACATCTTTTCCTGTATATAAAGAAGCTGTACTGTATCCATCTTCCCTGAGAACAACTGAAATCAATTCATTGGAATTCCTGTCGTCATCAACTACAAGGACAAGACCCTGGGCCTCAGGGACCGTTTCAGGAAGAGGGACCTCATAAAGCTCAGTCTCGTACAGCAGATCTTTTTCACACTCTTTCGCAGAAAAAACAGACGTTTTACTCATTTTGAAATCTATCAGTACTTCATTAAGGTCTTTTGTTTCGGCGTTTTGAGCTTCAGAAGGTCTGGTAAGGGGAAGCGTAAATATAAAAGTACTTCCCTTTTCAGCTTCACTTTCAACCCAGATATCCCCCTTATGTAAGTTTACGATTTTCTTCACGAGGGCAAGCCCAAGCCCTGTCCCGCAGTATTGTTTGGAAGATGACGAATTTATCTGAGTAAAGGGCTGGAAAAGTTTTTTCTGGTCTTCAGGTGAAATACCTATTCCCGTATCCGTAACAGAAAAAATAGCTCTGTTTCCACTTTTCTTACACTGGACAGAGACTTTGCCTCCTTCAGGGGTAAACTTGACAGCATTGCTTATGAGGTTATAAAGGGTCTGGATAAGACGACTTCTGTCAGCCTGAATATCTCCATCTCCAAACTCCGGGTCTAACTTAAAATCCATTTCAAGAGATTTTGCCTGTGTAATAGGGAAAAAAGTGGATTTTACTTCTTCGAAAACTGAGTTAACGGAAAATTCACTGTAATGGAGATCCATTTTTCCGGCTTCTACTTTTGAGAGGTCAAGAATATCGTTTATAAGACCCAGAAGGTGTTTACCGCTAACAGAGATGTTATTAACATATTTAAACTGTTTTCCGTTGAGTTCTCCAAAAATTTTTTCGAGCAGGATATCCGAAAAACCGATGATAGAGTTCAGAGGAGTCCGCAGTTCATGGCTCATATTGGCAAGGAACTCACTCTTTGTACTGCTGGCAGCCTCAGCTTCCAGTTTTGCCTGAAGGAGCTTCTCTTCAGAGCGTTTGTATGCTGTAATATCAAGCCCGGTTTGCAGGATTCCTGTTGCTTTTCCATTTTCATCTTTTATTAGATTTGCACAGATCATCCATACTTCTCCATCTGGAGTAATTACCTCTTCTGATTCCTCTTTTCCGGACTCAAGTGTCTTTTGTGCAAGAGACTTTCCAGAAACAACATCTGACATAAGGGAAAACTCGTCGTATCTGTGTCCAGTAACGTCTTCAAGCTTAAAACCTGAATGACCAAGAGCAGCCCTGTTCGCCCAGACAATTCTCATCTCAAGATCCATAAAGATTACAAACTCGCTGAGAGAATCCAGAATTGCCCTCTTCTCGTGTTCCTGGGTTTTAAACTGATTAGAACTTTGTTTTAAACGGTCAATCATCCCATTAATCCCTGTAGCCAGCCCTGAAAGCTCATCATCCCCTTCTATAGTGCAGTATTCTGAGAGAGCTTCATCTTTTCCTACTTTCTTAACAAAATTGTCAATGGCAACAATTCTGGATACAACTTCTCTGTCAAGGAGATACTTACAGAATGCTCCAGCCATGAGACCTGAAAACAGGAGGAATATTACGATATACCTGAGTGTGATTCTACCTTTTTCATGGATGACCCCATCAACATCAGTCCTGATCATAATGGTAGGGTTTCCGTGAATGTCTTCATGCACAAAATAACCTGCTAACTTGCATCCATCTTCGGTATTTATAACAGCCCTGTTCCCATTTTCGGAGAAGGCTTGCTTAAGATCCTCAGGCGCATCATTAGCACTGTAAAGCAGAACCGGACCGCCAGTAATTTTCTGGACAGACTCAACAAGACCGGAATCCAGGTCCCTCCCCAGTATTATCGCACCAATTGTTTCATTGTTGCCCGATGCTGCAGATACAGGGCGACAGGAAAGAATTATAGGTCCCTTATTCAGCAGGAGTATTCCATTCAAAGGATTCATTTCATTTCTGCAGAGAAGGCTTCCATCATTTATTTCCTGGCCAACTTCAGAAATAATTGAGTCTTTGGAAACATTGCCTCTGTCTTCGGAGTCCGAAACCTGGGAATGTATTATCTTTCCGGAACTATTGACAAAAAAAATAAAGTCACAGCCACTCAGAGTAAAAAGATCAGTAAATAAACTCTCGCTAAAGTCTTCTGGATTCTGACTTATCATAAAGGCCCTGATATCTTCCCTTGAAGAAAGGGCAGAGTTTGTTTCATCCAGTTTTACAAGCTGAGAGTCAATTATATTACGTACATTTTCCACGTTATTGATTGCCTCTTTTTCCTCTAGGTCAGAAAAACTTGAGTCGATGATGCTCTGGGATGCAAAAATAACAATAGACATAAGAAGGGCAAAAATTGTGTAGATAATAACAAAAATTTTCTTACTGACATTCATATTATGGACTCTACGGGATTGAAATTGGATAGGGGCTTGTGTAATAATTATAATAGACAGGTTTCAAGTGATTATATAAACAGTTTCTTCATACCTAATATAAAAGTTTATCCTGTGTTATTACTATATATCAGTAGTTCGCTAAAATTTTTCCTCCACCTTTAGTCTAGCTCCATTATCTCAGACACCATACTGCTGTCCTGACCCTCAACTTTCTTCTTAGCCATTCCCCAATTAGAAGTATAAACATTTCAAA
>JASGVX010000020.1 GCA_030054735.1 Methanobacteriota archaeon
AAACTTTACGACCTTTCTTGATTTTTTTGTCATATCTACTCGTAGAGCGATAAACATAATGACAGTCGCCTCGAACTTTGATTTCAAGACATTTTTCTCCAGCTTTACGCTGATCTTCAAGCCAGTCTCTTGCCCAGGTTTCCATATTTTATATTATATAGGGAATATAGTATAAGTAAATTTCTATTTGAAATGATTCGATTGAAGTTTAAAAAAAGAAAAAATAAGTAAATTCTAGGATATAGTCCCTATAATTAAGTGGAGTTAAGGTTTAATATCACCTCTACAGTGTATGCCTGCCAATATATGCACCTGTTGAAAGAAAAAAACTATTTATGTAAAACTGTAAAATTGCTTACAGGAGAAGTTATTATCTTCTCCTTTATCACATTTTCAAAACCCTCTAAATTCTGGAAACAAACCTTTTCTGCTCTTATTACGGTAGCAGGACAAATTTTTATTCCCATAACATCATCAAAATACTCTGAAACTCGTTTATAAGGGATTAACTGGTAATTTTTACAGTAAATAGCTGGAGCTAAGAGATTAGGACCATATTGAACTGGATATTTCATATTTTCAGGGAAATCAGCTTTATTTAATTTCCCATAATGAAGACAACTCTTTATCTGGCTTTGATTTTCTGTAACAATTAGGTTTACAGGGGGAATGTCAAAGACCTGTCTTCTCTCATAATCTTCAACTTCAACATTCTCAAGAGTATGCCCACATTCTTTGCAGCAGGGCAAAGAATGTTCAATTACATGATCAGGTTCATTAACTCTTTCAAGAGTTGCGCAGGGATGACCTTCTTTACCTCCAGGTTTCTTATCACTCTTTGTACGGCGAATGATATTGGGAAGTGCAATTATAGAGCCATTAACAAAGTGAAAACTTGAAGTCATATTTCAACTATTCCTAAATACTGGGAGTTCAAAGTACATTGTATGGAAGTATACTAAAGTAGCAAAGATTAATGCCGGCTCAAACCACCAGCAGAATTTCGATTCCAGGGTAAGTGAATTTGCAGACTTCTATAATTTTGGAGTTGCAGAAATCGAAACTGATCCGGCTATCTTCGAAAGTTGTTACAATAAACTGAAGGATTCTCTTAGTGCTTCTGTCTGAATGTAAACCTTTGCTTTCAGGTTTGACGTTGATCTTTCATCATTTGTTTTTAGTTTCTCAGGTTAATTTTTCTGAGTACATTTTTTATAATCTTTTTTCTCCCTGGGAGTTTTCTGGAGCCTTCGGATACATTTATCAATACCTTCCAGCATTTTACGGTTGATTCTGTTCGTATTGAGTTTATTTTTTCTAAAATCGAGATAAGTTACAGTTTTCTAAAAGCATCAAGTTTTTTAAAGGCATCAAAATGAGTCCAGAAATCACTTCCATCCAGATGTTTGGGATTAAAACCCCTATCATTAAAGCAGGGGATGACCTCGTTTCTATCCTTGAAGCTTCGTTACAGGCCGCAGGTATTGTTCCAGTTAATGGGGATATTTTTGTGCTGGCTGAATCTGCTGTTGCTACAGCGGAAAACAGAATCGTCGATCTTGCCGGAGTCCGTCCAGGAGAAAAGGCTTTGTCCCTCGGAGAAAAATACGGAATAGATCCTGGGGAAATGGAGCTCGTGCTTCAGGAATGCGACGAACTTTTTGGGGGCGTTTTTGGAGCTGCACTTACGATCACAAAAGGTGTTCTTTCTCCTAATGCTGGAATAGATGCTTCAAATGCTCCAGAAGGTCATGTGGTTCTGCTCCCTAAAGACCCGAGAAAAAGTTCCGAGAGCATCCGGAAAGAACTTGAACAGCGTTACTCCTGCAGACTGGGCGTGATTATAGGAGACAGCAGAACCCAGCCTCTGCGTCTAGGCTGTACAGGAATTGCACTCGGGGTTTCTGGTTTTGTGCCTGTGGAGGATGCCCGGGGAACTAACGATATCTATGGAAAACCTCTTCGAATTACATATAAAGCTGTAGCAGACAATCTGGTCTCTGCTGCCGAACTCATTATGGGAGAAGCCGGAGAAACTCTACCCTGCGTGCTTATCCGTGGCGCTCCAGTAGAAATGCTTGATGAATCTCCGGAGATGCCGACGATCTCTATGGAAGGGTGCATGTATTTCGGCAACATTATTAAATGTCAAAAAGGAGACTGCGATAGAGGGGATCAATAAAAAGCTTTCTGTGTCTCCAGTAGTTCCAAATCTCCTGGGGAATGGTGAAAATTTAATTTCAAAGACATATACACTTTATTGCCATTAATGATATTGGGAAGTGCAATTATAGATCCATTGCCAAAGTGAAAACTGAAGTAATATTTCAACCATTCATTAGTTCCGAAGCTCGTTTTTTTGCAAATAAGATATAGTTGAGGTTTTACCATTTTCCATCAAATTCCTTATTTTTCAACAAAATCTGGTTATATTATTTATTTTGTAAAAATATTTATTTAATATGGTTTAAAACGAATTTAATATGATAATATATTATTAATTGTAATCAGAATCATTTTTACTCTTTTAATATAAAAAAAACCTTTTTGAGTTTTTTAATACATAATTAATATTTATAATTTTATGCAATTTATTAAAAGAGATTATATTAAATGTTGATTTTTAAAGTATATCTAATATTAATTAGGTCTTCATTATGAGATTTGGTATTTAGCGGCATTTAATTGTGAAATTTTAAAGGCACTAAATGTAATTTTATGAGAAAATAAGCAATTTTAGGCAATTTTTTTATATTTAAAGTATTATTATCAATTTTGGCAAAACCTCAAATGATAATGAATAGTCGTTCGGAAATACAGAAAATTGGAACTATTGGCACTATTAGCAATATTTATATAGGGGATATTCTGTAGTAAAGAGGAATATCTGTACACTATATGTTTCTAAATATATTCATACTGTTATGGTAAATCGTAAGTTATTATTACTTATAGTTAGCATATTGAATTACTTTGTGTAAAAGGTAAAGAAGGAAAGCTAATATGCACCTCAATCTTGAACCGATTGGCATTATCAAAAAGGTTGCAAATAAGTCGGAGATTTTGATTTATTCTGATTTTGAGCAGGTTATAAGAAATATCGTATCCAAAATAGGTGAAGGAACAGAAATGGGCCAGAAGCTTCTGGTTATCCATAAAAACAATAGCGAAAAACAAGTAGATGGTCACCAGGTCCAGGTCACAAAGACCACGCTTCTGGAAAGAAAAGGAAATCTGCTGACAACATCTAAAATCGAGGCAAATGAAGACTCGGTAATTGATGTCCGACTTGATCAGACAGCCTGATAGTTTAGAATTTCGACATATGCCGACAAAATAACAAATTCTTTCAAGATTTTTTCCTCCTGTATAGCTTGGGCTGGGAATTGCAGAGGGCTGAATTCTGGTTTTAAACACCAGAGAGCAGGATTTATATCATTTATTTCTTTTCAATTCTTTTTAATTCTGTGTAGAGTTAATCTAATGGAAAGTACTGGTTTTGAAAACCTGGCAGGTGACCAAATCAAAAGAAATTAAATTTACACATATTTTTGCCCTTAGAGCTTTGAGAAATGCCGGTACTTAAATGAGGTCTGTTTCATCTATAAAAAGAGGCCTGATTCTTGGAATTTGAAATAACTCTTCTTTTAAACCCTTTTTATTTAGTAATGGTGCAAATTTAATTTCAAAGACTTATGTACCCTACATTGCCATTAATGATATTAAGAAGTACAATTTTAGAGCCATTAGCAAAGTGAAAACTTGAAGTCATATTTCAACTATTCCTTAGCATGAAAGTGCTTCTAGGTACTTTCATTTTTTGTGCCTGTTATTTGAAGAATTTTATATGCGTTTCATCTCTACAAAAAAGAATTTCTGTCTAGCAGTGAGCGTAAAACTTCAGTATAATAATAAAGCCTATTGTCAATAAACTAAAGATACTGGCAGTTATTTGCATCCTCTGATACACTTGTCTGGAGATAATTATTCCCCTGAGCAGCAAAAAGGTTAAAGATAAAGAACAAGAGTAATGAAATACTGAGGCTTAAAATAGAGTTATCTGAGGGAAAACATGGGCACTGATATAGGAGATCTGCTCCAGAAAAGAAAAATAGAGCTTTCTAACCTCTCAAATAGGGTCGTTGCAATTGATGCATTTAATACTCTTCACCAGTTTTTGAGCATTATCCGCCAGAGGGATGGAAGTCCTCTGGTTAATTCCAGCGGGAAAGTGACCTCTCACCTCTCTGGTCTGCTCTACAGGACAGCGGGACAGGTTGAAGCTGGCATCAAACCTATTTTTGTTTTTGATGGTAAGCCGTCAGACCTGAAATTTGAAACCCTGAACCGAAGGAAAGAAGTTAGAGAATCTTCACTGGAAAAATGGGAAAATGCAAAGATAGAAGGGGATCTTGAAGCCGCTTACAAATATGCTCAGGCTTCTTCAAAGGTTGATCAGGAAATTGTTGACGATTCCAAATACCTCCTCAGTATAATGGGCATTCCATGGATACAGGCTCCCTCTGAAGGAGAAGCACAGGCTGCCCACATGGTTCTTAAAAAAGATGCCGATTGTGTTGCTACCCAGGACTACGACTCCTTTCTTTTTGGGGCACCATGTGTTGTCCGCAATATGGCCGCCACTGGAAAACGAAAGCTCCCTGGTAAAAATGCATACGTTGATGTTGAACTTGAAATGATAGAACTGGATGAAACTCTCATGGCTCTGGGGATCAACCGGGATCAGCTGATCGATATTGCAATATGCGTTGGTACGGATTTTAACAAAGGATTGGAAAAAGTGGGCCCCAAAACCGCCCTTAAACTTATTAAAAAGCATGGAGATATTCATGCCGTGCTCCGGAAAAAAGGAGTGGAAATCGAAGGCCTGGACAGTATAAAGGAACTATTTACCCATCCTGATGTTACGGATGACTACGAGATCAAATGGGGTAAACCGGATCCCGAAAAACTCATCAAATTCCTCTGCGAGGAGAATGACTTCTCTGTGGACAGGATGGAAAAAGCTGTAGAGCGCCTTAAAGCGGCTTCAGGGGCAAGGCAGAAAACTCTTGATCAGTGGTTCTAAAGGGTTTTAAAACTCAAGGAGCACTTTCATTTATCAGTCCCTGTCTTTATATTATCCATTCCATTCCATTCATTCTATCTGAAAGCCTCTTCTTCAGAGATATGCAGATAGGAATCTCTGAGGCTGATATATCAGAACCAGAACCTTACAGACTCTATAATCGGGCTTCTGACCACAGTTGAAATCCTCTGTATAGTGTGGGAAGCAGGCAAGTCCGTTTTTTCCCGCATGATGGACGGAGTTGAACCCGGAATTATTGACGATATCCGCCAGGCAGTCAACCAGGTAAAAGATGGAAAGGATATCACAGAGATCTGAGTGCGCTGCTCAGGGCACAGGCTTTATGCTGAAATGAACATCGCAGTAGATTCCGGGTTCTCTGTCAAGAAAACTTATAACATCAAAATTCTCTTACTCAGGTTTTTGTCTCGAAGTCAGGCTTTAGATATCTCTGCTCCACTGTTTTTGGCTCGAGTCATCATTGTGACTCCACCTACGGATTCATCAAGCATTTTCTGGACTTCTGTTTGAAGCTGCCTGCCTTCTTCTCTGTTGTCCACAAATGCATAAACTACAGGCCCAAATGAACTTACTCCAGCTCCATAACTCCGGCTGCGCATGAAAGAAGCGATATTCTTTACAAAATCAGGCCATATCAGGCTCTCCCTTTTATTAAAGCCGACAGTCTGGACATGGTTTACTGCAGCTCCGAAACTCTCAATATCTTCTTCTATTACGGCAGGCATCATCTGCATGAGCACTATATGGGAAATTTCCCTGACTTCTTCTATAGGGAGGGGGCAGAATTTCTTGAAAGTTTCGATTTCTTCCTGGTCATGCATTCCCTTATCATTAGGGATTGCTAGCACCATGTCCCATTCAGGAAAATCCTCTCGAAAGAGAACTGGTCCGGGGGGCACCTGACTGGCAGCCGATGGCATAAAAGCACCTTTATCTTTGAATTTGTGCCCTCCATCAACTATGAATCCCCCTTTCTCAAAAGCAGCTACTCCTATGCCTGAAGTTCCTCCTCTTTTTACTGTAAGTGCAAGTTCTCTAACGCTCTTCCCAAGCCCATAGAGTTCGTTCACGGCTGCTGCTGCGGCCAGGGAAGATTGAGTCCCTGACCCTAACCCCACATGGGCAGGGTACACTTCCTGCACGTTGATCCTTATCCCTTTTCCTTCAGGAAGCAGGGCTTTTGCAGCTTTTTCCATTCGATCGGCAAACCCTTGAAGGCCTCTTATACTGACGCCATCGGCTTCTTCAGCAGTAATCCTTATGTTAGGAGAAGAGAGGGTCAGTCCTGCCCCTCCATCGACTCTTCCTATTTCTCCATTCATATCAATAAGAGTCATATGAATTCGGCAAGGAGTAGTTATTTTGATCATGTGTGCTCAACCCAGGCATTTAAAATTTTTATAATGTCCTCTTTATCTTTACTTTCTATTGTAATTGCTCATATTTAATCTTTTTAAAAAAAACCTACCTGGGAGGTCCGTTTTTTTATAAAAATTATTGAAAGAATTTGCGCAATAAATTGTGTTATGACGACGAACAGGATATCTTAAGCGAACTGTTAACAAAGATAAACAGTAGATAAAAGCAAATTTTACGAAAAGGAAACTGGAATATAACCTAGATTCGGCAGGTCGACATTAAAAATCAGAACATTTTTCTTGATGTCGTTTTATGGTATCCCCTGTCTATAAATGAGATTAAAAGTTGGTTAACATCTGGTTCAACTATCACCACATATCTAAA
>JASGVX010000021.1 GCA_030054735.1 Methanobacteriota archaeon
GTTTAGCCCTCATACTCTCCAATAAATGTTCTCTAGGATCTCTTGTTATCGTCCTATTTTCACTCTTAGTACATGCATTTTTAAACACACACAAAGAACAATAGTTACAGACATAATATCGTAAATCCCTGAGTTCCCAAAATTTAAGCGCATAAATCTAATTTCCTAATCTACTATCTCAGATGATTGTTATTTTAAATTAGAACTTATTATTCATGCGCTTAAATTTAAGCACATAATAAGATATCAGAAGAACCTTATGCGCTTAAAAAGGCGGAAGTTAGGATGAAGTGGCGGGAATAAGAGCGCAAAAGCAAGTGAGAAAGTAAAATAAAATATACTACGATAAAGTAAAAATAGAACCCCAGACAAAATATACAGGAAATAAGGGTGCTGTGTGAAGAAATGATAAAAAGGTTTTAGAAAAACCTCACTCCAGAAAAGCAGTGACAAAAACACCCGTTTATGAATAATTTAAAAAAATCAAAGGGGAAAACACATGGGATTAATATCAAGGATGGAAATAGTATTCAAGTCCAAAATGAACAAAGTGCTTAACAGAATGGAAGATCCAAGGGAAACGCTCGATTACTCTTATGAAAAGCAGCTGGAACTGCTGCAGAATGTAAAAAGGGGCGTTGCAGAAGTAACGACTTCTAAGAAGCGCCTCCAGTTCCAGAGGGCAAAACTGCTTCAGAGCAATGAGAAGCTTGAAAAACAGGCAAGGGATGCAGTTGCAGCTGACCGTGAAGACCTTGCAAGGCTTGCCCTTGAGAGAAAGGCTGCCCTCCAGCAGCAGGTCGATGGAATTAACAGGGAAATTACAGAGCTCGAAAAACAGGAAGAAAAGCTCATAGCAGCAGAAAAGCGCCTTTCAACAAAGGTTGAGATCTTCAGGACAAAGAAGGAATCCATTAAAGCCCAGTACTCTGCGGCTGAAGCCCAGGTTAAGGTTAATGAATCCGTAACCGGGATCAGTGAGGAAATGGCAGATGTCTGTCTTGTTCTTGAGAGAGCTGAGAACAAAACCGAAGAAATGAAAGCCCGCGCTGAAGCTATTGATGAATTGATGGAAGCGGGCACACTCGAGGACCTTACAGGCGGCAGGGACGATATAGATCGTGAGCTGGCAAAAATAAGCGCTCAGACAAGTGTAGAATCCGAACTTGCGAAACTCAAGGCCGAAGCAGGGAAGGAATCTGGAAACACAAAAACTACTGAAGAAGTTAAAGGGCCGGAAGAAGGAAAGGAGGTCTGAAAATGATTATCAGGATTATTGGAGAAGGCCAATACCGGGCGTCTGAGTCCCTTTGTGATGAATTAAACCAGATAGATAACAGAATAGTAGCCTTTGTTACGGAAGGAAAAAACGAAGAATTTCGAGCAGAACTTGCAAGATTGATTTCCGAAATAAAGGAAAAAGGAGAAGCAATTGGAGCCGAAGAGATAATGAAATCAGATATTATCGTGCCTCCTGAAGACCTGAGCCTTGAAGAAGCAAGGGACATATTTAAGGGTTCGGGGATATTTGAAGATTAAATGAAGATTAAAGACCTTTAATTTAGTAAAAAGCGGGTCAGGTGCATCTATGGAAGGTTAAGGCTGAATGCCTCTTTAAACCGAATGTCTATTTAACCTCACGTGCTTTATACCTGACCCTCGAAAAAATGATTTATTGAATATTTCAGATTTGGGTTGCTCCCTACTTATGCGGCTGATATGTTAAATGGCCTGTAATTCAATAACTCTACTAAAGTCCATTTTTTCCGAGTAATTCAAGACTCCTGTGAAAGTATTTAAATTATATTTAAAAGAAGAATATTAAATATTTTTGCAAAAAGACTTTTTATGTCAATTATTTAGGAAAAAATAAGTAATTTAAGAAAAATAGCAAAACCTCAATTTTATAAAAAATGCCTGTTCAAGCAGAAGGTATGGTAAAAGTGGAGAAGAAAAGCCTCTTGATCCTGGGAACTGCCTCTCATGTTGGGAAAAGTTCAGTCGTGACTGCCATATGCAGGATCCTGTCCAGAAGCCATAGGGTTGCTCCTTTCAAGGCACAGAATATGAGCCTGAACTCCTGGATTACAAAGGACGGAAAGGAAATAGGGATTGCACAGGCGATCCAGGCAAAAGCTGCAGGCACCGAACCCACTGCAGATATGAACCCTGTTCTTCTGAAGCCTAAAGGAGACTGTGTTTCCCAGGTAATCCTGCTGGGTGAACCCTATGCTGACAAAAGTGCAGGCCAGTATTACGACTCCATTGAAGAGATGCATGCAGTACTTAAAGGAGCTCTCGAAAGGCTCTGGAAAGAGCATGATATTATTGTTATGGAAGGAGCCGGTGGGGCTGCAGAAATCAACCTTTATGAAAGGGATATTGTAAATATAGGCACTGCCAGGCTCACCCAGGCCCCGATAATCCTTGTAGGAGATATTGAAAGGGGAGGCGTATTTGCAAGCCTTTACGGCACGGTTGCTCTTCTGCCTGAAGACGTAAGAAAAAATGTCAAAGGGTTTATCATCAATAAGTTCAGGGGCGACATCGAAATCCTGAGACCCGGACTCAAGCAGCTTGAGGAAATAACCGGGATCCCTATGCTTGGAGTCCTTCCTCATTTCAAGCTCCGTATCCCTTCCGAAGATTCGGTCTCTCTAGGGGATAAAAAAGATTCAAAGGCAAAAACAGAAATTGAAGTTGCAGTAATTCGCCTGCCCAGAATCTCAAACTTTACGGATTTCGAACCCCTGGAAGGGGTCGTAAAAGTCCGGTATGTAGACATTGACGATGATCTCGGAAAACCTGATGCGATCATGATCCCCGGCACGAAAAACACGGTTAACGACCTTCTCGACCTCAGAGAAAGCGGGATGGCAAAAAAAATCCAGGCATTCAAAGGAAAAATCCCTATCTTCGGGATCTGCGGCGGTTACCAGATGCTTGGAAGGACTATCTTTGACTCAGGGGTGGAAAATGGAGTCGAAGCAGAATTTGATGGTCTGGGGCTTCTGGATATAAGAACCAGGTTCGGAGATTATAAAAAGAGAACGGTTCAGGTAACAAAGAAAGTCAATGGTTACGGTCCTATCCTGAAACCCATAGACGGTGAAGAGATAAAAGGATACGAGATTCATATGGGAATCACCGATTCAAACCGCAGCGTTTTCGGGGACGATGGAGCTATTGATGAAAATGGTCTCGTAATCGGTACATACCTTCACGGGCTCTTTGATAACAGGAATATAAGAAATGCCCTTGTTCGATATCTTTGTGAGAAGAAGGGGTTGGAATATGAGCCTGAAGAGGTAGTGAGTGAAAACGATGCCTATGAAGAACTTGCAAGCGTAGTTGAGCAGAACATTGATATGAAAAAGCTCTATGAGATTGCAGGTGTCTGAAAAACAAAGGCCTGAAGATAACAAAGTATCAAAATAAGAACATCACGCTCTACTGAAGCCTGCCAGAACGTCGATGAGTTTTTACTGCCTGGGGATTGATCTATAGTTCCATTCCCCAAATTTCAATTCCTGGTAACAAATCCCTTGATATTATATTTGAATCATTCCTTAGCAGTATTTCCAAATAACCCAGGTTCCGAACGCTGAGCAAATAACATTAAAAAATAGTTAGCATTGGACGTAAAATACTTTTAATGGATCCTGGATTTTGTTTGTAATGCGACTCAAAAGCGATTCCAGGGGAGCCATGTAAACAGCCAGCATGCTGGCTATATCCTCTGAGCTTTTTGGTAAAACGCATATGAAATTCTTCGAATAACAGGCACAAAGAAATGAAAGTACCTAGAAGCACTTTCATGCTAAATGATATAATACCTGAGTTCCCAAAATTTAAGCGCATAAATCTAATTTAACTAATCTACTATGTCAGATGATTGTTATTTTAAATTAGAACTTATTATTCATGCGCTTAAGTTTAAGCACATAATAGGATATCAGAAGACCTTATGCGCTTAAAAAGGCGGAAGTTAGGACAAAATAACTCGACCAAAATCTATTTTTTGTAAAATATTCCCAAATAATAGCTTCAGAATTTTAACTCTGATCGATGAATGAAAAAAATTGTAAATTATAGGGATAAGAAAGAAGCAAAAAACTTTTGTCATTTGGAGCTACCTTTAATCGGATCTCCCTGTTGATAGATACTTAATTTAGCTCCAAAAATCATATCTCTGTACAGGCAGACCAGTTATACCATGTCAAATGTTTGCTATCAGTTTATGTAAATAAGGTGTTGACGGATCTGTAAAGATCTTGTCCGTCGTGCCTTCTTCAATAATCTTCCCATCTTTCATTACCATCACTCTGTCGCACATTGCTCGTACAACCTCAAGGTCGTGGGAGATGAACAGCATACCCATGCGGTCCTCTCTGGCTTTTTTCTTTAAAAGCTGCAGGATGTGTGCCTGCACTGAGACGTCCAGCATCGAGGTGGGCTCGTCCAGCACGAGATATCGGGGCTTAAACGCGAACACGCGCGTCAATACGGCTCGCTGGATTTCACCCCCGCTAACCTGATTAGGATACCTGTCAATAATGTCGAGCGGAAGGCTCACTTCATTGGCCAGCCGTTCCAGCATTGTCTGGTAATCACTCTTTGGGATGCCGAGCCTGTAGAATGCCTCCAGGATCGAATCCATGAGCGTGAAATGGGGGTTCAGGGCGCTTTCCGGGTGCTGAAAGATAATCTGTATATTTCGGCGATACTCCCGAAACTGCCGCTCGGGCATGTCCGTCACATCTTTTCCATCGAGAAAGATATGCCCCCCTGAAGGCTGCATCAACTTTACCGCCATTCTGCCGAGAGTGGATTTGCCGCACCCGCTTTCTCCTACTAACCCTAAAATCTCGCCTTCTTTCAACCTTAAGGACACACAGTCAACGGCTATTTTCCGTTTCCTTCGCAGGAAGGATGTCTGGAATATTTTCGACACGCCTGTCAGCTCAAGCATAATGGCACCTCACCATGTGACCCTCCTCGATCTCCCGGAGCAGTGGATGGCGGACGCATTCGCTTTGGACGAGCTCACAACGGTTCCTGAACCGGCACCCTTCGGATTTATGCGAAATATTATGCCGTCCAGGGATTGGCTTCATGCCCTTTGAGGGCTGGGCATCGATGAGGCCTCTCGTGTATTGGTGTGCGGGGTGTTCCAGCACTACCCGGGTAGGCCCGATCTCGACGATTTCTCCGGAATACATGACTGCGACTCGTTTGCACATTGCAGCTGCTTTGAGGTCGTGCGTGATCATTATGAGGGAAGACCCGGCAGTCATCCTTTGGAGCATGTCCAGTATGTTCTTCCGGGAGAGTGCGTCCAGGCCTTTAGTGGGCTCGTCTGCAATAATCAGGTCTGGTTCTGTCGAAGTTGACATGGCTATAAGCGCCCTCTCGCACATACCGCCAGACATGCGGTGTGGGTACGAGTCGAATATGGCATGAGGATCGGAAAAACCGACGTAGTCCAGGTAGCTAAGGGCTCTCTCTTCGGCCTCCCTGCCGTGCGCAACACCCGCTTTCTCTATCAGTTCGGTGATCTGTTTCCCGATCCTGATGACCGGGTTGAATGATGCGGAAGGGCTCTGAGGCACCAGAGAAATTGCCTTTCCCCTCATTTCCAGCAACTCTTTTTGGGACATGGCATAGACCTCCCGTCCGCGGTAGATGACGCTGCCCCTGACGACTGCGATGTCGTCCAGCAGTCTCATTGTGGCATGGCCCAGTACGGACTTTCCACAGCCAGACTCGCCCACGATGGCCAGAGTATCGAGCTCCTCCATATCGAGATCGATGCCTTCTATCGCTTTGAAGGGGCCCTGCAGCGTGTCAAATGTCACTGACAGGTCTCTTACTTTGAGAAGGCTCATCAGATCAGCTCCAGTATCTTGCTGTCTTTCCTTCCTTCCATGGTGAGCATGATAAAGGCCAGCAAGGTGACGCATATCATCAGACCAGGCGGGAGGTACCACCACCACAAGTCGTTAGCAAAGCCGCCCCGACTGAATGCGAAATGGATCATCTCTCCCCAGCTGATATTCAGGGGATCGCCGAGGCCGAGGAAACTGAGTGATGCTTCTGACAACATTGCTGAAGCTACGGCCAGCGAAAATTTGGCGTAGATTATGTCCTTCGTGTTGACCAGCACGTGTCTGATTATGATATAAATGTCAGAGTAGCCGAGTGCCCGGGTGGACTCGATGAACTGCATCTCCCGCACCTGCAGTACCCGGGAGTGTACCAGCCGGGCAGTTGAACACCAACCGAGGAGTCCGACCACCACAATGATATTCCACATACTGGGATTGAGGTAGGCAGCAAGAATTATCATGAGAGGGAGGCTTGGGATGAGCAGGAACACGTCTGTTGTTCCCATCAGCAGCTCCTCTGCCCAGCCCCTGAAGTAGCCGGCGAAAATGCCCACAGTCACGCCTATTACTATAGAGATAATGCCTGATAGAAAACCGATGGTAAGGGATACTCTGGTTCCATATATCAGCTCGGAGAACACGTCCTGGCCCAGGTCATTCGTCCCGAGCAGGTGCTCAGACGACGGTGATTGGTGGGGAATACCCGTCTGTTTCGGGTCGTGCGGAGCAAGGTAAGGCGCGAAGACCGCTGCCAGCACCAGGACCGTTAAGATAATAATACCCAGGGACCTCAAAGGGTTTTGGTCCAGGCTCTTTATGCCAGTATCACTCAAACGCTTGATGAGTTTTCCGGGCAGTGACAATTCCATACTATCGTTTCTCCATATAATGAGCAGTTGAGTGTTGCATACTATCTGATCTTCGATTAAACCCTGTCACTTATGTCATGATTGGATATTACTATTTAGTTTATAATAATATTATTTATATATTTTATTAATATTTATTTCATATCATCTTTCCTGTGTTCATCGAATCACCGATTCTCGGGTCAGTAATACCGTACAGCACGTCAGCCAGGAAGTTGGCGGCCAGAACGAAGATTGTCAGGAAGACGAATGCTCCTTGCAGAACAGGGTAGTCCCGCGACATGACTGAGTCGTATATAAGTGTGCCCATGCCGTTCAAAGAAAATACGATCTCTATGATCAGGGCCCCGCTCACCATGAACCCGAAATTCAGAGCCATGATGCTGATAAACTGGGGCAGTACGTTTCGCATGACGTGGCGGAGCTCGATGACACGTGCCGACAGTCCTTTGGCCTTTGCTACGAAAATGAAGTACTCGCCCATGATCTGAGTAATCGAATTGCGGACGATCAGGAAAATATAGGCTGCTTCAAAGGCCGACAGAATGGCAACCGGGAGAAACAGGTGATATCCTATGTCCAGCAGGTAGGCAAAACCCTGGGTTCTGCCTGAGGATATATTGCCCAGCGGAAACCATCCCAGATGAAAACTGAAGATAGTCACGATGACCATAGCAAACAGGAACGAGGGACAGGAATACATAAATATCGAAACTCCTGTAAGCAGTCGGTCGACTTTGCTCCCCTGCCTGAACCCCGCGATGGCACCCAGGACCAGGGCCAGCAGTCCTCCAATGGCAATCGATGGGAAGATAAGCACCAGGGTCCAGAAGAACCGATCGTAAATGAGCTCAGTCACTTTCAGGTTCTTGTGGATAGAGTAGCCGAAATCCAGGCGGCCTGCACCCAGCATGTACTCGATATATTGGTCCTGAATAGGCCGATCAAGGCCGTACTGCGCCCGCAACTCGTCCAGCATTTGTCTGTCAACGCGGACTGCATCCTCGCCCAGCAGGTTGATCATGGGGTCGCCAGGCATAGCACGGGGTATAGCGAAGTTAATGCTGAGAATTATCACCAGCGTGATGCCGTAGCGTAGCGCCTTGCCGGCAAAAAAACGTGCTCTTCCTTTAGCCAAGCTCATTGCCCTTGATCTCCTGGCACATCCCAGCATATAGCTGCTAGCTTGACATATGTCTTCACCTCATACAATCCAAGATCGGAGCGAGCTTCCAAATACTCGCGGATAAGGCGCTCTCCATGGGCTTCTATTGCGGTGAAGATGCTGAAATAGGTGACGTACTTCCTGACAAGCTGGTCAACAGTCACCTTTTTTGCACGCTCCAGTACGAACATATCCAGCGTTGGCTTCCTGCTGATTTCCAGCAAGAAGTTGTATGGATATATGTAATGAAATGCACTGGTCTCTGGCCTTTCGCCTATGATTAAACCCCAGAGGTCGTTAATTGGGCCGTAGTCCGGGTTCTCACCATAGGTTACCAGACAACAGCTCCGGGAGGAGCATGCTTCTAATTTCAGGAGTGTCTCCGAGTCATTTATTGCAGGGGACAAGGCCGAAAAAATGAGGTCATATTTATCTTTCGGTACGAATTCTTCCCACTTTGCCTGCAGTGGTCGGAGCCTGTCCAGCCCTCTGTGCGCCGCTTCCCTCAGCATCGCATCCAGCATAGCTGCTGATGAGTCAAGTGCATCAACCTGCCGTGCCCTTTCGGCAAATAACAGGGCATAAGTCCCGGGGCCGCAGCCGACATCCAGCACGCTGTCTCCATCCCTGAACGTACTTTTTTTCGTCAGGTTGTCGACAATAGCTCTGTACACGGGCTCTCCTGCAATCACATCGCTCAGGTACTCGTCTGCAATCTCATCCCAGTAATTTTCCCATGCAGCTTCTTTCTGCTCCCGGACTCTTCCCGACGATTTCTGCCGGGCTTTGTCCCATGCTATTTCCCATTTCGTTTTATTCATAGGAACTCCGCCGAATAAATAATGAAAATGTCTCCGTCCTCTAGGGGCATGTTTATGCTTTATGCAGCCCGAATAGCGTGTCGTAGTTCAGGATCCCGCTGCTTGGGTTGTAGACCCATCCCACATAGTTCTTGTTGTACGGCTGGATGATATCCATATTGTACACAGTTATTGCCGGCATTTCGTCTGCATAGTAGTCCTGAAGCTGACCTGCCAGATCCCTGCGCTTCTCACTGTCGATGGTCGTCATGAGCTGATCCACGATAGTCTGGAACTTTGAGTCGTTGACCATTGACCAGCCATAAATGCGCTGGTCGATGTAGCTCGATCCGTAACCTGAGCCCGTCTGCATGCCCGCGTAAGTTGTCCGGGCCAGCGCCATCTCATGCGTCTTTTCGAAGTCCAGAATATCGCCAAAGGACGAGCGATCCATGATCTTGAGCTGTACGTCGATGCCCACGGCATTCATGTACTTCTTCAGCATCTCGGCAGCTCGGACGTGTTCTACCTTATCGCTGCGTATCAAGAGTACAGGCTGGAACTTTTTGCCATCCGGGGCCTCGCGGAATCCATCACCGTTCGTGTCCTTGAAACCTGCCGCGTCCAGCAAGTCTTTCGATTTGTTCACATCGTAGGCGAGCGGCCTTGTCTCTTTGTAGTACAGAGTGCTTTGGGGTACAAAGCCTGCATCGGGAATTGAGCCGTAGCCGGATGTGAAGATGTTCTTCATCTCCTCATAGTCGATCGCGTAGCTGACGGCCTGACGGAAGGTTTTGCTGTCAAAATAGGTTTTGTTCTCATTGAACCAGAGAACGCTGGTGATACCACCGTTCTTCTGAGTCATGATACCAATATTTTCATTGTCGAGCAGCTTGGGCACATAGTAAGGGCTGTAGCCAGTTGCATAGGCATATGGAACATCAATCTCTCCTTTCTGGAATGCAAGCATCATGGTGTCTGTATTGGCGAAGTAACGTATGTCAATCTGGTCTATTGCCGGGCTCTGGCCCCAGTACTGGTCGTAAATCTCATAGTGGAGCAGGCCAGTGGCTTTATCGAAGCTTTTGAGCACATAAGGGCCAGTGCCTATCCATGCGTCCGGGGTGTTGAACTTCTTAGGGTCTTCGACGTTCTTGTAGATGTGTTCAGGCAATACTCGACAAGTGGCGAGATTTATGAGAAAGTTGAAGCCTGGCTTGTCCAGCGTCATGATTACTGTCTGGTTATCTGGAGCTTCAACCGAGAGGAGACCGGCAAATACTGATTTCCAGGTTGGGTTATTCTTTTTCTGGTAGTCCATGGTGAACCTGACGTCCTGCGCTGTCAGTGGCTTACCGTCGTGCCACGTGGCATTACCAACCATGTGGAAAGTCCATGTCTTCAGGTCAGAGGTATCCCATGATGTGGCAAGATCAGGTACAATGTCACCGTTTGCGCCTATAGTCACCAGTGCCCTGTGGGTCAGACGGCTTGAGAACAATCCGAAGGAATAGTCGTTCATGTTCGTGTCTTCCACCTTGTTGGTGGTTCCAATGACCAGTTTCTGGATTCGGTTATCCCCGACCGTCGGTGAATCAGTCGAATTTTCCGACGTTTGCGTACATCCGGATAGCAAAACACAGGAAATCAGAACAGTAATTATCAATAACTTTGTTATGTACTTCATTAACAAACCTCAATATTATGACAAGTAGAACCGACAATATCCATCAGTCCATAAATAAATAAGCACTTTCTTTACTATCTCTCAATATTTAATAATTTTATGTTATTAAATACGTATTATTTTAATAACATTATGAATATGAGCCCGGTGAAGTTCAAGGAAACTCCGGAAAAGCCTGACCTGGCTACCATTCCAACTTTGTCATGAAAAATAAAGATGCCCACAGATGGGGGGCACAGTTCAAGCAGGTTTTAGCTCCATGATTGTATAATGGCTCAGTACGCCTGAGAAACCGACAACCCAGCCTGCATATTTTTTTACAGTCAAATACCCCGCTAGATTGCTGCGGGGTGCACCAGCACAAATTTAATTTTGCTGCTCCCGCAGTATCATCCCTTTTCAAAAAATTATACGGTTTTTTAGGTCCCTATGACAGGACAAAAGAAAAAAGATAAACAAAAAGAAAAGTAGATGAACAAAAATGGAAAAGAGAAAAATTTTTCTCACTTATTTTTTGGTTACTTTTTCCTCTTTCAATATTTTTTTTGCAATAAGAAAAATCACAAATGCAATAATGATGAAATTTATCAGTTCTCCGAGAAAAGCACCCCAACCCAATACTATTGGCCCAAGTTCAAGAGTTGCAGTTTTCCATGCCCCGTCCGGGACGAAAGGTGTGATGAGCGGCATAATGATATTGTCCACAAGCGACTTTATAAGAGCCGTGGATGCGATACCCATGATCATAGCAATTGCCAGTGGAATCACTTTGTATTCATAAAGGGGTCGTGTCCCCAAATCATAGACATAGTTTTATATAATCTTGAATCTATTATTATTTGGAGGCATCATAATTACTTCTGAAATCGATTTTTCACAATTTTTTTGCTAGAACAAAGACTGCCCTGATTATGGAGTTAAAAATCAAGGGAATATAGTCCTTAAAGAACTATATGGTAAAAACAATCGTGTTCTCCTTAAATGTAAAACATGTAAATGTTGTTTTAGTGAAACCAGA
>JASGVX010000022.1 GCA_030054735.1 Methanobacteriota archaeon
CTAACACTTTTTTGCTGGTTTGACAGAAGGAGGATATACGCTCGTTTTAGTTCTCTTGCACTTTTATTACCTTTTCTCACAAAGTCAAGAAGGAAATTTACCTCAGCATCTTCAAGTTTAATCCGTAGCATGAAGATATAAAAAAGATTCAAAGTTTATAAATATATGCAAAAATTAAATGGGGGAGACACTAGATTTTAAAAGTCATTATTTTATACTCCAAAGGTGCCATGTATATTTTTCTAACCTCTAAATATATATTATAATACCACTGTCCCTCAAGTAGGTGAAAAAATGACTGTTTTTAGTATAGTGGGTTGTAAAATATTTCAGGATAAAATGCTTTGGTTTATCACAAATAACTCCCAAATAAAGAAAATCCTGACCTTAAAAAATAAGAATACTTTTGATCTTACAGAAAAATTAGATGAACAGCGCATCTGTTGTAAGATCCTTCCTTTTAAAAAATTATTACAGGTCCTTCGAAATTTAGGTATGTCCATCAAAACAGGAAAAATAATTAATTCTCTTTTCCCATCTTTTTTCTTTTTTAAGTTCAATAAGTCAACAGAGGCATAAATATGATCCAGATTGCCCTTTACGGAAAGGGAGGCATAGGAAAATCTACAGTTTCTTCAAACCTTTCGGCTGTGCTCTCTGATATAAAAAAACGGGTCTTGCAGATAGGCTGTGACCCAAAACACGATTCTACCCGACTTCTCCTAGGTGGAGCTATCATACCCACAGTGCTTGACTATGTGCGCGAAACTTCCCAGGAAATGCAGCAGCTTGAAGCCCTGGTCTTTGAAGGTTACGGAGGCACTGCCTGTGTGGAGGCAGGAGGCCCAAAACCCGGTATTGGCTGTGCGGGAAGGGGGATACTGAGCAGTTTTGAGGTCTTAAAACGCCTGGGACTCAGGGCTTCTTCTTTTGACGTTGTCCTCTATGATGTACTCGGGGACGTTGTTTGCGGCGGGTTTGCAGTCCCCCTCAGGAAAGAATATGCCGATGCGGTTTTTCTGGTGACTTCCGGGGAATATATGTCGCTCTACGCAGCAAACAATATCCTCAGGGGAATCAGGAATTTTGAGGATGCAAACCCCAGGGTGGCAGGCATCATTTTCAACAAACGAGGACTTTTTGCTGAGGAGGAAAGGGTCTTTAGCTTTGCACGAGCGGTAGGGTTGCCAGTGCTTGTCTCCCTTCCTAGGGATGAAGTTTTTTCCCAGGCTGAAAGAGCCGGAAAAACCCTGGCAGAAGCTTTTCCTTTATCTACTCCTGCAAGTATATTCAGAGAGCTGGCAAAGTATATTGAAACTCTAGAAAAAGACAGGAGCCTGCTCCATCATGCCAGCCCACTGGACGACCTTGAGCTTGAAGCTCTGGTGCTGGGAAGGCGGGAAAAGCCCTGCATAAAGCCATCAGGTATAGATCCTGCCCTATATAATAAAACCGCTACTGAGCTTTATTCATCCAGACAGGAAAACAGTCATTCCACAGAAATCTCCTCCGGAACTCACGAAACAAAGCCTGCAGAAACTCCCGAAGAAGTGTCCACAGCACTTCCAACAGCATGTACCTTAAAGCCGCCTCTGTACGGTTGCGCGTTTTCAGGTGCAGTGACAGCAACTTTTCAGGTTAGAGATGCCGCTACTGTCCTTCACGGGCCGAGGAGCTGTACTTATATTACGGCTGATGCCCTTGCCTATTCGTATTTAAGAGGAGGCGGAATTAATGTAGATGGGATTGAGCAGGTTCCATGTATCCTGCCTACAGATATGAAGGAAGAGGAAGTAATCTTCGGAGGGCTCGAAAAGCTTGAGAGTAAAATCGAAGAGGTTCTCTCAGCCGGCTGGCAAACGGTCTTTGTGGTAAGCACCTGCCCGGGAGGGATTATAGGAGACGATATAAGGGAGGCAGCCTTAAGAGCTGGAGTCCATTTTCCTGGAGCAAGGGTCATCCCCCTCCCTGTTGAAGGGGTCCTTACGGGAGACTTTTCTACAGGGTTACTTGAGGGATACAAAAAGATTGCTGACCTGATTGACCCTTCCGTAAAGCCTGAAAAAGGCCTGGTCAACATTGTAGGAGAAAGGAGTTTTTCCCCAAGGGAAGAGGAACACTTCCGTAGCATCGAAGGAGTGCTCAAAAAGCTGGGGTACAGAGTAAACTGCAGGTTTTTAAAGGGGACAGACACCTTTTCCCTTCGTTCTTTTAAAAAAGCGGAAATAAACCTGATAGCCTTCGACGACCCCGAAACACGAATTTTGAAAGCATATCTTTCCGAACGTTTCAATCTTGATTTTTTTGAGCTCCCCTTTCCTGTGGGTTTCCGAGAAAGTTCCATCTGGGTAAAAAAACTTGCAGAACGCCTGCTTCCCGGAGAGGATTTCTCCACTCTGCTGCAGGAACAGGAAGAGCTTTACAGGGCAGAGATTGCAAAATATATCTCCTATCTATCGGGAAAACGTGTGCTTGTAGTGAGTTACACCGAGGAGGTCGGCTGGGTTCTGGATACAATCCGGGACCTGGGAATGGAAATTATCAAAGTTGGGATTTCAGCCTCTTTTTGCGGAAGTGCAAGCCCTGAACTCCTGTCTCACGAAGACTTCTTGCTGGAGAGAGACTATACGGATGAAAAAAGGGCAAATGATGTAAGGACTCTGATGCCGGACCTTGTTCTTTCAAATTATGCCCCTTCAGTCCATGAAGAAGGAGTGCATTACGATACTATTCCTTTCTCCCCTCAGGTAGGGTTTCTGAGCGGGCTTGAACTTGCAAAACGCTGGAGTACGCTTTTAAGGCTACCGGTTGTGGAAGGGTGGAAATACGACGGAGGTGAAGAATGTTGATTTTTTCCCCTGATGCTTTTACGGGTTCTATCCTGGCGGTAGAAGGAATCAAGGATGCAGCTGTTATCCTCAATGGGCCTACAGGATGTAAGTTACACCACGGTTTTCTCTCGGACAGGCAGTTTCCCAGGGAAAGTTCCCATGACCCCCTTGCTTTCCAGGACAAATTCTATTTTGGGCAGCCCAGAGTCCCCTGCACCGGCCTGGACGGAGAAGACTACATCCATGGTTCACTTGAAAAGTTTGAAATGGCGCTTGCAGCAATAGCCGCAAAAGAAAAAGGCTTGCTTATGGTAATTAATTCCCCAGGAGCAAGCCTTGTGGGAGACGACCTGGAAAGTGTAATCAAAAAGATGGGGATGCAGAACCGCTGTTTTGTTGTGGAAAACCCGGGTTTATCTCTTCCTGCAGCCCAGGGCTTTGAAAATGTCGCTCTTGCCCTCCTCGAGCACATGAAACTCCAGTCCTCCCAGCTCCCGGTAAACCCGAAAAAAGTGAACCTGATAGGGCTTTCTCTGCTCCACAAGCACTGGGAAGGGTCAGTTATGGAAATGAAACGGCTCCTTTCTTTCCTTGACCTGGAAGTGGGAGCAGTTTTTCTTGCTGGAACTTCCCTTAACGAAATCAAGGAATCAGGCGATGCAGCCTGTAATATCGTCCTTTTTCCCGAATACGGTAGAAGAATCGCGGATTGGTACAGAAAAAACTTCGGGACCCCTGCTGTCTTATCTCCTCTTGGAGCTCCTGTAGGCTTTGATGCGAGTGAAAGCCTGCTGAGGGAAGTTGCAAATGTCCTGAATATCGACCCTTCACCTGCCCTTGCAGAAATCCGGAAAGCGAGAAAAGCCTGTTACCGGCAGATTTCACGTTTCTATTCATATTCAGGTCTTCCCAAAGGAGCCAGCTTTTCAATCCGGGCCGAAAGTTCCCTTGCATTACCCCTTACACACTGGCTATACTCTTACCTGGGAATGGCTCCTCTTGCAATAAAACTGCTTCCCGGAAGCGATCCTGAAAAAGCTGAATCTCTCAGGATATTTCTTGAGGAAAAAGGATTTTGCGAAGCCTGGGACAGAGATCCCGCCCTTGAATCGGCTGATATTTCCTTTGCTGACGGGCACACCCTTCAGCTTTTAAAATCAAAGAAATGCTGCAAAGCCAGTATCGAAATAACCCTTCCAGAAGAAGGCTACATCCATATAATCCCGAAAACATATCTGGGGGTTTCAGGTGCCCTTCTCCTTTTAGAAGAAATCATTAACGGACTAAGATCCAAATGAAAAGCTATATCCTTCTTTCGGCAGGTCAATGTTTTATTTTTAATGTCGGCCTGCCGAATGCAGGTTAAAGAAGAAAAGAATAGCCTAAGCATTGCCGGAGGAGAACTGAAAGGAGCAACAGTCCACGGCTGGGATGGCCATTGGATTGTTATGTCCCTCGCACTTGCAGGGATGGTGGCAGGAAATACAACAAGTCGAGAAATTTCTGAGGAATGAAGTCGAAGAAGTAAAAGAGAATAAAAACGAAGAATGAATGGAGAAAAAACTGCATTGAAAGTTTTATTTCTCGAATGCAGTTACCTTTTTTATAGTTTAGGGTGAGATAGCAGTATGTAATTTGATTTTACCCCTCTCCATTTCAAACCATCTATCACAGACTATATCTACAAGTTCTCGGTCATGAGAAATAAAAAGGATGGCTAAATTATACTCTTCGTGAATCTTTTTAAGTAGCTGTACAATTTGAGCCTGTGCGGATACATCTAAATTCGAAGTGGCTTCATCAGAAACAATAAATTCCGGATTGGATGCCAGTATACGTGCAATTACCGCTCTCTGGTTCTGCCCACCAGAAACCTGACATGCCCTTCGTTTTCGAATATCTTCGGTGAGACCTACATCTTCAAGTAGTTGTGATACCCTTTCATGCACTTCACTTTTATCCATCTTTTTTACAACGCGTAAAGGCTCTGCTATGAAATCTTCAATAGACATTCTTGGGTTAATAGATGCTTCAGGATCCTGGAAGATCATCTGCATTCGTGGTCGAAAAGGCCGTAAATTGCTTGAATTTAATTTTGTAATGTCTTGGCCATCAAAGATTATCTGCCCTGATGTAGGTTTGATGTAGCGTAAGATCAGACGGCCAACTGTCGTCTTACCACTTCCACTAGAACCCATAAGTCCGACAATTTCATTTCTTTTAATTTCAAAAGAGACATCGTCTACTGCTTTTGTTAACTCCTGATTTATTATTCCTGATGAGTAATATTTACAAAGGTTCTTGACTTTGATTAATGACATGCATGGCACCTAACCTTATGTCCATTATGGTCAATTAACTCAGGATGACTGGTTTTGCATTTAGGAAGTGCATAACTACATCTTGGATGGAAACGGCATCCTTCAGGTAGTTTAAGGAGAGAGGGGCTAATGCCAGGTATTGGTTTAAGACCCCTCTTTGGTTGAGCATTCATAAACCCCCTGGTATAAGGGTGTCGAGGATTATTCATTATTTCTTCAGTAGGTCCTTCTTCTATTAATTCGGCTGCATACATGACCATCACTCGATTTGAAATACAGGAAGCTGCCTCCAGGTCATGAGTTATCATTAAAAGAGTTTTATCTTTAGACATTTCAATGAGCAAATCTATTATTTCTCTCTTACTCTTTTCATCAAGTGATTTTGTTGGTTCATCAGCTATCAGCATCTGAGGGTTCAGGGTTAATCCAAGTGCAATAACGGCCCTTTGGGCCATTCCCCCCGATAACTGATGTGGATAAGACGAGGCAATTTTCGCTGGATTGCTGAAACCAACCATTTTTAGCATATCTTCTGCATACTTGAATGCTTCAACAGAAGACATCTTCTCCCGTTCAATACATGATTCAGCTATCTGTTTTCCTATGCTTAGAACTGGATTTAATGACAGCCCCGGATTCTGTATAATCATACCAATTTCTTTACCCCGGATCTTTTGCAGTGTACTATCACTGGCTGAGAGCACATCTGTCCCTCTGTATAAAATTTCACCAGATATTTTTGTTGTACCATGTAGTAGTCTTAAGATTGAATGCGCTAATACTGTTTTTCCACATCCAGACTCCCCAATCAAAGCCAATTTGTCATTAGCGTTCAGCTCCAAATTCACGGTATCAACAGCATGTATTTCCCCACCTGGAGCAGGAAAGAGTATTTGAAGGTTTTTTATTGCAAAAACTAACATGGTATCACTTTTGTTGTTCTACACCTGTCCTCTTCAAAATATATGGATAAAAGTAAATTTTACATATTTGCTAAGGAATAGTTGAAAATATGAATTCAAGTTTTCACTTTGCTAATGGCTCTATAATTGCACTTCCCAATATCATTAATGACAATATGGGGTATAAGTGTTTGAAATTAAATTTTTACCATTCCTAAAGTAATTTTACATATTTGATAAAGTAAATTTTACATATTTGCGGAAAACTTAAGAATTTGACTGAGTATGAAAAACGGATTCATGCGACGTATTCGACTACAGAACTGTATGACAAAATTGTTGCACATTTTTCTGGTTGGAAATTTTCCCCTTGAGTTTGAAGGGGATACTTCTAAATTCTACTCTGCTATTTAGATAGCAATATACTTTCAGTGCAGTATAAAAAGCTTATGGTTCTATTTTATGTTATTGAAATCCATATTAATATCATAAAATAACTATAATTTGTTAATTTTTATTTATTATCAGTTTAGTACTATTATCAAATATCTATGACGATTAATTATAATTTTATTATAATTTTACGAATTAATCATAATTATTAGAAATTTTATGTGATATTTATCCAGGAAAAATGATATTAGCCAGAAGATTGGTGTATTTTAGATATTAAATAGAACTTACGCAGTTGTGGGGTAAAATCAGGCACATACAGGCTCGTCAATATTAGTCTGATTTATACGGTTAAGTCTTTTCCACTTATGGTTTTCAGTTCAACTGCGTAAGTCCTAATTAAAGTTGAAATACAGGTATTTTATATCGAAATCTGACGAAGGAAGTGTTGTATCTATATAAACAGAATGTGTTACTGGTCAATAGAGTAAAATCCACAAGTGAAAAGATAGTTATCAAATCAGAGTAATCATATTTTTATAAGCGTATATAGAATAAATATCAAATAGATAAGATTAAATAACAAAAAAATTAAGGATTATCACATATTATAAGGAGGTTTTTCATGGTACGTTGGATTAATATTCCATTTGTGTTGATAATAATAATTTCATTGACATTATTTTCAGGTTGTGTTGAAGATTCTAAAGAAACATCGGAAAAAATTAATTCTAAAGAAGCAACGGAAAAAATTGTAACAATTGCTGTTGGCTCTGAACCCTCAACGCTCAAAAGTACCGGGGGTTATTATGATATGCCAAAAGTTTATTCAAGTTTGATCAAGTCTGATGAAAACATGAAACCGGTTTCCGATCTTGCAGAATCGTGGACCGTGGATAAAGAAAACAAGAAGATTACATTTATTATACGTAATGGTGTAAAATGGCATGATGGCCAAGCATTCTCGGCTGAAGATGTAAAATATACCTTTGATACTGTGCGAGATGAAAGAAACATCGCCGTATTTACTTCTGCAACAACTGATCTTCAAATAATCGATCGTATAGATATTATTGACTCAAACACAGTTGTTTTCACCTTTAATGATATGCCTGCATCAGTGCTGACATACTTTGCAATGCCGATTTTGCCAAAACATATCCTTCAGAATGAAGATCTGAATACTACGGGATACTGGCTAAAGCCAGTTGGGACCGGTCCATATACTTTAGATCACTGGACTCCTCGTCAAGAAATAGTTTATCGTGCAAATGAGGAATATTATGAAAATGTGCCTGATATCGATATTCTGAGGTTTATTTTCATTCCAGAAGAGAGTACGCGAACCACTATGCTTTCTTCAGGAGAGGTACAGGCAACAAAAATAAGTCCAAAGTTAGAACGGGTCGTGTCTGCATCCGGATATAAAGTGTATGTTCAGCCCTCTGCCTGTTGGTATGGTCTCTCGGTGCCAAACCAGAAATGGCCATTCAATATACTTGAGGTCAGACAAGCGATTGCATATGCAGCTAACAAGCAGGCAATACTTGATGCTATCTTTAATGGTAGGGGAGAGGTGGCCCATGGCCCATATAATTCAAAGGATTGGGTCTACAACCCTGAAGTCGTCTTCCCTTACGACCCTGAACGTGCAAAAGACCTCCTAAAAGAAGGTGGTTTTGTCTTCAAGGATGATCACTGGGTATATCAGGAAGACGGAAGGATCCTTGAGTTCGATCTTTACTACCTTGCATCCACGCCTGAGAGAAAGGATATTGCCATAGCCCTTGCAACAGACCTTAACTCATTGCATATGAAGGTTAATCTGGTTCCCATGACCTCCTGGGCAGATTTTGATGTCAATGTTGCAAGAAGCACCGCAAATATTCTCTCCTGGGGATCACCTAACGATCCTGATCTTCCAAACTACAAACTATTCTCCTCAAAATTCATTAATGATGGATGGTGGAACACATTCTCCTATATAAACCCTAAGGTGGATGAACTATTAGAGAGTGGTCGATACGAGTGGGATTTGGATGCAAGAAAAGCCTACTATTTTGAGGCTCAGAAATACATTGCCCAGGAACAGCCTGTTATCTTCCTTGTCTATCCAGATTCTGTCTATCTCATTGACGAAAGGATTGAGGGAATAAAGCCCAAAAACAGTCCACATGGATCCGGAACACAGGGCGGAACAATCAGCGAGATATGGTGGAATGCAGAAGACTGGACTTATCGAGTGTGAAGACCAATGGACAGTTCGGTTAAGCTCTATATTCAAAAAAGGGTTATTCAAATCCCTTTTCTTCTTTTAGGAATAACATTTCTTGCATTCTTACTTTTTTCTATATCACCTACAGATCCAGTGGTTTCATACCTTGGTGGCCCAACGGTTATCCAGCTGATGGGACCTGAGAAGGTTGAAGAAGTAAGACAGCAACTTGGACTGGATAAGCCTTTTTATATCAGATATGGAATCTGGCTGTCCCATATTATTCAGGGTGACTTTGGGTTTTCACGGTCTCAAAATCTTCCAGTACTTGATGCCATTCTCCAAAGACTTCCAGCCTCATTGATCCTTGTTTTTTTTGCTTACACACTTGCTGTATCGATGTCTATTGTACTTGCATTGTCCGCAGCGAAAAGAGAAGGATCATTTTATGACCATGCTATGGGTGCAGGAGCATATCTTTTATATTCGACACCTTCTTTTCTCATTGCCCTTCTCATGATCTATATATTTACGGTATGCCTTGGGGTACTCCCACCTGCACGCATGGTCTCTCTCAATCCTCCGGATAGCTTTTTAGGTCAAATCAAGGATTTTATTGCCCACCTGATAATGCCTGTCATCACCCTTGCCATAGTTCAATTTACGGTATATTACGTTTATCTAAGATCAGCACTATCTGAAGCCATGCAACAGATGTACATTACGCTGGCGCGTGCAAAAGGCTTATCTAAAAGATCAGTTTTGTACCGGCACGCATTACGAAATTCTCTCCTCCCGCTTATCACACAGGTTGGTTTATCAATGCCAGCAATTATTGGTGGTGGTGTAGTGGTTGAGACACTCTTTGCCTGGCCAGGAATTGGCAACCTTACAACTCTGGCTGCAGCTGGAGGAGACCATCAACTTATGATGGGAATATTACTTATCAGCAGTTTCCTGGTAATTATCGGAAATCTCGGTGCAGATATTTTGTATGCGGTTGCTGACCCTCGAGTAACATATGAGGAGGTTTAAACGGATGGAATCAGGTTGTCAATGCAAAGATAACCCCAACTATCCAGTATTCCCAAAGATTCGAGAGTACTCAGGAGCCATTATTCTGATTTCTCTCCTCATGCTCTCCTTGATGGCTCCAATTCTTACACCCTATAACCCGGTGGCTGCTAGTATGGATGAGGTTTATGAATCACCCAGCACAACCCATCCGTGTGGAACTGATGGACTTGGTAGGGATGTTTTCAGCCGTCTTCTCTATGGTACACGGATAACGATCATGGTTGGAGTTTCTGCATCTTTACTTGCGGCTACTCTTGGGGTTGTTGTTGGCTTATTAGCCGGATACTATCGAGGAATATGGGATAGTATACTCATGAGGGGCGTTGATATGTGGTACTCTGTTCCGGAAATGATGGCTATATTATTTATCCTTACACTTTATCCCCGCTCAATCCTCCTGATAATTTTTGCAATAGCCATCACGCACTGGGCGACCCCAGCCCGACTTGTAAGGAGTGAGGCTTTATCTCTCCGCCAGCGGCCATTCATTGAAACCTCAATTGGACTTGGAGCTGGCGACCTGTACGTTCTCCTTCGCCATATGTTTCCAAACATCATCCATATAGCCATAGTCTCAACCACTCTCATGACATCACACGCAATTATGCATGAAGCAGCACTTGGCTTCTTAGGGCTAGGGGTTCCTGTTCATGAACCAAGCTGGGGAAATATGCTGTCTGAAGCCAGAAATGATATTCTTCTAGGTGTTTGGTGGACATCCTTCTTCCCCGGAATATTCATTGTGATAACAATGCTTTCTGTATATCATATCGGAAGAACCCTTTCAGAGAAATACGTACCTCGACGGGAACTCAGGGCAGAATAAGTAAATATTCATGCATCTTCAATTAAGTGAGGAATGGTGTAAACCTCCTCCA
The DNA here is from genome assembly GCA_030054735.1 of Methanobacteriota archaeon. Lineage (GTDB taxonomy): Archaea > Halobacteriota > Methanosarcinia > Methanosarcinales > Methanosarcinaceae > Methanosarcina. Next base: position 10,618 of record JASGVX010000022.1, read on the forward strand.
TTTTCACAACTATTACAGAAATTTTAATATGCTGTAGCTAGAACAAGGTATCGATCTCATGTAAAGAGACCAGAGTTTAAGGCAGGCTTCTGGTACAAAAGCAGCAGGTTTTCTGGAAGAATAATTCCTTAACCGATGACTGATGAGTAAATAATGGGACAAAAACAGCTGGCATTTTCTTTTTGACGCTGGCTGCACAAAGAAGCATTTTTTGCTTTCACCGATCCAAATTGGTCCCAGCTGTATTTCACGGGACTCCATTGCGAAATAATATTTTGCGAACGCCAGCCCCATGAAGAGTGTTAAGTCTATTGGAAATAGCTAGCTCATTTATTTTTTTCCGTGAGTGAATTCGGAGAGCTGGCTGTTATTGAGACAATTTCGAGAACTAAGTTAGCAAAAGGGCTCTACAGTGCAATATTTCTTCAAGTGCCTCTTGCACCCACAATACCTGATTATAAGATTGGATCTATCCTCTTTTAAAACTTCTATTTTCCTCTGGCACTGCAGTTGCTAAATATTCATGGATAGAACTGTCATTTCTAAAAAATGCAGAATAAAAACGCAGACAGAAACACTGAAAAAGAGAAAAGAAGCAGGCCCGAAGGCCTACTCTGTTTTAATTTATTGAGTTTATTTTGCCGGGATGATGAGGGATCTCTCACCAGCAGGCACGAACTCTCTAAGAGCACCGCGGCCGAACTCTCTTCTGGGCTCAGCGAAGTTGAAGGGCAAGAGGTCGTCAGCGAAGCAGACCTTGATGAGTGGGTTGACGGTGAATGCGTCGCCACGGCCTGCGTGGGCTGCCTGAGCGATACCTGCGTATCCACCCTGGTGACCGACGTTCATTGCGTAGTTGGGGTAGTTTGGACCACGGAGTTCGTCTGGGAGACCTTCGTCGCCCTGGTAGGACAGAACGTTTGTAGCACCGCACTGGTCCTGCAGGTCGAAACCGAAGAATCCAAGTCTGCCCCATGCTTCCTTGTGCAGGTACATGGAGAGGTACCATCCGGAGAGACCAGCGTTTGCATTTGCAGTTCCGAGTGCAACTGCGACACCGGCTGCAGCTGCGAGCACGGTTGCTCTCTGGGACCCACCAAAGTGGTCTTCAAGGGCAGTTGGGAACTTCTCGTAGGTCTCGATACCGTAGAGTGTGGACTCGGTTGCGATGTCCTTTACGACGTCGAGGGTTGCCTTTACTTTGTTGTCCTTGCCTACGTTTGCAGCACCGTTGTACTTGTCGTTGATGTAGTCAACGTCGTAGTACACGTTGTTGTCGAGGATGTCATCAGTGTATGCAGCTGTTGCATACTGTGTGAATCCGACACCACCGGACATGTAGGACCCGAGCCAGATCTGGTCGTAGAGCATGCATCCTGCACCGACAACTTCAAGGGAAATCTTTGCCGGGTCTGTGGATGTGCGGCTTGTCTGGATAATGTCTGCGAGGTGGCCGAAGGAAAGTCCACCGGGCTCGTTTGGTCCACGTGCACGCCTTGCTGGGAGCATTTCACCCATGGATACAAGGGCTGCGTGCTTTGCAGCGAAGGACAGGTCAGCGACTGCTGCTTCACCAGCACACATTGCGTATGCGGAGATGAAGGACATACCGATCTGCATAGCTGCCCACCTGGAGGTCTGAGCACCGTCAGTTGTTCTGGAGACAATTGTTGGGATGTGGATTGCCTGCCAGGATGTCTTGCCGATGGAGGCCTTAATCTGGGCTGCCTGCTCTGCATTGAACGTCTTGTTGATGTCAATTAGGTACTGCTTGTCGATTTCGTCTGCGAGTTCGTCGTCACCGGTAAAGACCTTGACGTAGCAGTCGTCGACGAGAGCGGGGTGGGTTTCAACCATCATTTCCTGAACCACTGCTGCACCGGGCATGGCGTGGTTAAGGACTTCAAGGTAGTGGTTGATGGTTTCAGGGGTAACTTCCTTACCCAGTCTCTTCTCGAGGGTCTCGTGAGCCATGTCAAGACCGACGATACAGGTTCTCCTGATGTCGTCCCACATCTGCTGCATTGCAGCGTTGTTGACGTAGTGGAGGTCGTCAGGTTCTGCAACGATGTCGGTTCCGGAAATAGTGTAAGGAGTGATTGCACGCTGTCCGAGTGGTGCACCAGAGTGCATCATTGGGTTGTAGAATGCAATACCTCTCTTCTCTGCGATTTCCTTTCCGGCCTTAATCATTTCAACTTTTCTCGGGTTCTGCTCTGGACCAAGTCTCAGGAATTTCTCTGTCTTGCCGGTAATGTCTCCGCCAGTCTGCTGGTTTGAACCAAATTCCTGTGTGAACTTGACTTCCATTGATTTTTTAAATTTAGAGAATATATCTGCTGCCATTATGGTCACCTCATTTTGGCTGGAATCCGTATTTCGTTCTCTCGTCGAATACTCTGTGTACCCATTCAAGGACTTCTGCATCGTCCCTGAAGGCCACATTGTCCACACGGTAGATGGTGGTTCTCTTTGCGGCTTCTTCATCGGACATTGGTTTGCCGAGGTCTACTTTCCTGTCGAGTGGAATTGCTACCTGGTCCTTGTCCATGATGATGGTACCGTTTTCGAGTCTTCTCCTGTCCAGCATGTCGAACATTACACCGTCTTCCTGAAGACGGACAGAGTGACCGTGGACTGTTGCACCACGCAGACCGGAAAGTGCTGGGCAGCTCATTTCAGTTTCCAGCTGGGCCTTTGCACACTGTTCCATATCTCTCTCACGGGCTTCTACAATCTGACGACCGGATAGAGTACCTGGGTCTACACCTCTGTAGTTGATCGCTGCGAAGTATGATCTGAAGTACGGGGTAGCCGGAGCATTGTACATTGAGTCAGCAAACTGGACGTATCTGACTCTGTCTCCTGCTGCTGCACCGGGTGTTGGTGCTACAAGCTCGCGGACCGAGCATGCGGGCTCACCCATCTCTGCAAGTGGTGGGTGGGTACTTGGGTAATCGCTCCCTGGGGCACGGTGTCCGAGTACTGCGGTTAAGTCTTCGTCGGAAATTTCCCTGAGTTTCTCAAGGTTTCCGGACATGTGCTTTCGTCTGTTAGCGCCTACTGATGTAGCGCCTGGATAATACTGTGATTTGTATGCCATCTCATGCAACTCCTTTATCTTGTAACTGGTCTAATGTTGTCTTGACGTATTTTACGATTAAATTTAGTTTATCTCTGGGACAGAAGTCACCGCGTGTAACTCCACTTACCATATCCATCACAATTCCCTTGGTGCGAATATTTTCATCCCTTGGCATCACTAATCTCGTCTTTGCCCCTGCTTCTGCAAAATCCTCAAAATCCACCGGGATCTGACTAACAATAATTGCCGGTATATCAGTCTGGCTCAGGATCTCCCTGGTTTTTCTGATTACATGGTCCTTGATATTTCCGAGGTGAATAACAGCCAGTTTATGCATTTCAATCTGTGCGACTTCTACAGGACTCAGTACAAATGACCCTGTCCTCATGCCTGATTCGGGAATTCCCGCACCTGAGTAGAGTACAAGCACACTAACCTGAATGTTTTCTTTCCTCATACCGTATGTGATCTCACATACCGGTTTTGTGATATGCCTCTGTCCGGGACTCATGGCAATAGCTACCACATCGGCACGACCGGCTTCTGAGAGAGTGCCCCTTTGAGCAAGCCCTCCTCCTTTGCCAAGCCCTCCGCCGCATCGGCAGTCAACTACCTGTGTTTCCCGATCGATCATCATATCTTTTCACTCATCTTTGTTCTTATCTTCGTTCTCTTGTTTCTCGATGAAGACGAGCTGGTTTATCTTGGCACTCGGGTCTACCATACCAAGCAAAAGTGAATCAGCTTCCGGACCAAGTTTAGCATAATCAGTAATTGTAGGCTTTTTCCTGAGGAAATGTCCTTCCCTGAGTTCAAAAGAGAATGGAAGAACTTTTTCACATACTGCCCTGACTTTTTCTTTAACTTCGGCATTAGATATTTCAAGCCTGATCCTGCCTACACTGATCCTGAGTTCAATAATTTGATCTCCGATCTGAATAGGCTTTCTTAAGGGGTGTTCCACCTTTTCCCCGGTTCCAGGGCCATATGACACTTTTTCGGGGAGTCTAGGGCCCTGAACCATTACACGGAGTATTCCGTCAACCTGATAGAGCCCAGCTATTAGCTTCTGAGAGGTTTCAGGAGACAGGATTCTACTGGGAAAGATTTCGATTTGAATAGAATCTTCCTTATTTGAAGCAGAGTCTGACATCGTTAGACCTTTTAAATAATTTGTTTAGAGCGCTCCTGCAACTGCCTTAATAGGCTCGCGGAATTCTCCGATAGATCCGAACACATCGCCGATAATACCGGATGTTGCTTCGATTGAGAACATCTGGGTACCTGCATCCAGAGCTACTGCTGCGCATACGCAGGGAATTGCGAAACCTCTGGAGTGCCTGGTTACGACGTGGTTACCGTTGAATACACCGGGTCCACCGCCACCATAGATTGAGTGGCTGAAGAATGAGAACCCTACTGCAGTACCCTGTACTTTACCATAGTCGCATCCTGGGAGACCGGTTTCCTTCTCAAGGATGTCGTTGAAGTACAGAAGTGTTGAGGAGACGTTCTGGGCTGCACGACCTGCACCACAGTTCACGAGAGTGGCTGCAAGAGTACCGGCTGCGGCGTAGGCGTTCCACTTCGGGACGTCATTTGCCTTGTAGAAATTGTATCCGGAGGGTGCTGTCTTGTCAACGGAGATTACACCGTCTTCAATTGCCCTTTTAACAACTGACTCGATAACGGTTCCGATTGTACCGTCCTTGCCGTTTTCCTTTACAATATTGTATACACCATTGTTGGCATTAAGGCCCTGGTAAGCAAGACCGAGGAGCTGATGCCTCTCGAACATACCAACTGCACCGCCCATCTCAAAGATACCGGTCTGCTCATAGATTGAGGAGAGAGCTGCTGCGTTCATTGCACCACGGTTGGTGATTGCTGCAATGTGGTTGGCCATGATGTTCCTGAGAGAGAAGCCAAGACCTTCATTGTTCTGGGGGATGTTAAGGATACCAGCAACGTTTCCGCCCATGAGGTCCATTGTCTGAGGGTAGCTGCCCCATACAGCGGCCTTCACTATGGGTGCATCGTACATGTCGGTTTCGAACATGTCCAGAATTGTCTGTGTAACTGCTGCTGCACCGACTGTTGTTGCAGACATATAGTCAGCACCAGCGGCGATTCTGGATGATGGGGACTGAATAAGAAGGTTCTTTCCGCCCTTGAGAACCTTAACGTTGGTATCGTCGCCTTCATCAACCTGGACAAGATTTTTCACATTTTCTACAATAGCATCAACGTTGCCTACGAGATCGTAGTTGAGTCCACGGCCCAAGATCTGACGGCCCTTTCCGCCCATCTTGCCGCTAGCAAGTGCACCCTGAATACCTGCGAGGTTGACTGCAACTGACCTCTTTGTGTCCAAGATAATCTTTTTAATTGCTACGTTTCTTGTTGGAGCAAGTCTCGATATATCAACATTGCTCTCGAGCAGTTTTCCTCTGTCGTCGTAGATGTCTACTTTGTCAGACACTTTAATTTCCTCCTTAATTTATTAAAATCATTTTGGGACTGGCCACCGACTTGAGTGCAAAAGCACTTACAAATCAAGTACCGCGTCGTTTTTAAGTGTCCACTTTCCCAATGAAATCTCATTCGTTTAGAAGGTACTTAAATCTTTTGTGTTCTCCGCTAGATGAATCTATGTGTTTTTTTAAAAACAATTTTATTAAAATAAGATATATTTTTCTAGAATTATATATAAAAACGACATCAATAGGATTATGATTTTTTAAGTCTAGCAAAAATTGTCGAATATTTAACAGAGGACTTATTTAAATATATACTAAAGAGACAACAAATTCAATGTAAATTATCTATAACTGTTATTATACAGTAATACCAATCATAGCAAAAAGATTTATTAGTATCCTCATTATACGAAAGTTTGATATGGAAGTAGTTGTCGACGTAGGCGGAAATCCCGGGGTAGATTGTAGAGGCTTTTGCAAATACTGTTATTTCAAGAAAGTCAAAGAAGTTCAGCCCCTGGGCTGCAAGTATTGCCTCCCTTTTAAAAAAGGGTGTGATTACTGTACTCGCAGCGTAAAAGAATCGTATTCAGGCTTTAAGTCCCTCCAGATGGTACTTGAAGAAACTGCAAATAAACTCTATTTCACAACAGGAGAGGTAAAAAAATTCACGGTTAGCGGAGGAGGAGACTTAAGCTGTTATCCCGAACTGAAGAATCTTATTACTTTTCTATCTCAATTCAGCATCCCGATACACCTGGGATATACAAGTGGAAAGGGTTTTAACAATTCTGATGACGCTCTTTTCTACATAAAGCACGGGGTTACAGAAGTGAGCTTCACAGTCTTTGCAACAGACCCTGCCCTGAGGGCAGAATACATGAAAGACCCCGAACCAGAAGCATCAATTCAGGTTCTTCGAGACTTCTGTGCCCATTGTGAAGTCTATGGGGCAATAGTCCTCCTTCCGGGAGTAAACGATGGAGAGGTCCTTGAAAAGACTCTGAGTGACCTGGAAACCATGGGCGCAAAAGGGGCTATTCTTATGAGGTTTGCAAACTTTCAAGAAAACGGCTTGATCCTCAACAACTCTCCTATCATTTCGGGAATTACTCCACATACGGTCTCCGAGTTTACTGAAATTGTGCACAGTTCCGCAGCAAAACATCCTTCCATGAGGATTACGGGAACTCCACTGGAAGACCCTTTAATTGGCTCGCCTTTTGCAATCCGCAAGATCCCCGAAGCACTTTCAAAGCTTCCCAGAGTGACTAAAAAAGCGACCATTATCACAGGGCAGGTAGCAGCTCCCAGGCTTACCGAAATATTTGAAGCCCTTGGAGGGACCGTTAATGTAGTTCCCCTGAAAAAAGATATAGGCTGCCTTATTACAATTGACGATTTCAAGAATCTTGACCTTTCTGAGCTGACTGAAACTGTCTTTATTCCAGGAAGATCTTTTGTCCATGATATGGAGGTCAAAGAAGCCCTCAAAAGAGATGGAGTAGACCGGATTGTGCGCAGAGGCCCCGAGTGTCTTTCCGTAGATGGGGAAATGTCTATAGGCATGACAAGAGAAGAAGTTCTGGAGCTGGAAATAGAGAACTTCACAGAGCTTATTAATCAGATTAACTCCCTGGGACTGCCTGTAAATTAAGTTAAGCTTTAATCTGAGAAAAACCACCAAATAAATCATAAAATCGAAAGTTAGAAGAAGCCTACAATCTGAAAAAATATATATTGATTGGAGTTTAGATATTAAAACAGATATTATATAAATCTGCAAGAAATTATATAATTATGTAAAAAAATTAATAGAAAGCGCTCCAAATAAATGGCAGGTGTTTTGTAAGTAAGGAAAAAATAGAAAATTAAAAGTCTTTTTTACCGGAAGATAAAAAATCCTGTTGTGGCGTTTGGAGGCATTATTAATAAATATTTCTATTTTTTCCGTTTTTATACTGCCCTATCTCCTTCCAGGAGGCAGTAAGAAGATTTTCATATTATTTAATACTCTCTATTATCATCTCAGCGCGCTGACCCGGACATAAAATCTGAAAGTCCAAGTTGTTTAACCTTATGGTTTTTAAACAGAGAGCAGATATCATAATCCAGAAGTTCTATTCTCTGTCTTGTATAGCTGGAGACGTCATACCTTTCTCCTATTTCTTTTGAAATTTCAAGATATTTGCGGACAGTCCCCTCATGTACAGTCAGTACAACATTTCCTCCGCACCTGGGACAGGCTCCTGTAAGTGGCGGGCGCCTGAACTTCTCTCCACACTTAATACAACGCATCCGCTGTCTGGAAAAGGAACGAAGATTACCGATCACATCCGGGAGGAAATGAGATTTCAGAACTCTTTCAGCAACATCAGGGGCATCTACTGCCCTTATCCTGTTAGCCAGAGAAAGTTGAGCTTCCATTTTTTCAATCATGCTTCCAAAAGTCTTATATGATGAGTTAAGCGGCCCTGCAGCAATATTTGAAGTATCATGTGTAAACATAAAGTGCTCGTACTGTTCAGGTGTCCCAAGCCTGCTGCCAACAAGGTCCATAATGCTTTCAATTTCAGTTGGGTTTTTGATCTCCTGCGTAGCCCTGTAAAACTCAAGAGGATAACGTGCAGTAACATCAATATTATGTGCTTCTTTATCCACTTCATTAGGGTCGATTCTTGTCGTTAACACAAGAGGAGCATCCATCTTTCCTCCCCGTTTATCAGGCAAATATGACCTTGAAAAATTTAGAATTCCATCCATGAGAAGCATTATGCAATCTTCGTCCCCGTCACAGTTCCTTCGTTTTGAGGCATGGAAAAAAGGATGAGCATAGCCTACAGAAGCTTTCGTAAAACCCAGGAGCCTTCCGAGTACTCCTGCAGAGGTATGCGGCGCAAGCCCTATCAACAGTACACCCACAAGGTCCTGGATGGTTTTGGCATTGTAATATGGCTCAACTTTATAGTACTTCACAAGAAGGTCATCTATGTATTTTGCCGTACGCAGCATATACTCGCCCCCATCATAAGAAATCACAAGATCCTGGACCTTAAGACAGACGACCTGGTCATCCCTCTCAAGGGGCTTTCCGTAAATATCCTCTTTGTAACCAAGTTCTCTGAGTTTGGCTGCCGTAATTCCGATCTCATCTGCCCTTATATGAGTAAGGGGGATATCGGACATATCATAGCGGACAGTCCCATCTTTAAAAATGTAAACATCGTGCTTTGCGCGCAGGATTCCTTTTTCCAGAGGCTCGGGAGTCATCTGTCCGTTCATGAGCCGTTTTACTCCCTTGATCATATCCACTTTTTCCCTTTCCCCTACGTTCTCAAAAGCCTTCTTATAAATGGAACGAAAATCAAGTTTTACGTTTGCAAGGGAAGTCGCCTTTCTCCCGCACCTGGGGCAGGTCTCAGCACCTCTCACATCTATATTACATCGGGGGCAGGAAAGTTTGGGATTCGTAAATTCTCCACATTCACAGCGCCAGAAATAAGTCTCTTTCCCGCAGACAGGACATTTCCTCAGCCCTAATTCCACTTCAATTTCTCCGACCTTTGCATTCATGGAGGATGTATAATCAGAGGCGCTAACAATGTTGCGCGTTATCCCTCCGGCATTATTTATAGGGAAAAGGACCTGAGCTGCAGGAGACATCTTGCGCATGTTGGCTTTTTCCGGCCTTCCCATCCTTGCGCCTATCCTTGAAGGAGCCCTGGGGTAAACCTTAAACCCGCTCAAAATACCTGCCGCTTCTACAATATCATCAGTATCCGGAATACCGGTTTTTTCTTTAAGGGACTGGTCAAGCCCGAGGCATAAAATAAACGGAAGAGCATCTTTGATAAGGATCTCCCCTTCTTTTACCCTGTGGAGTACAAGAAGACTTTCAAGCACAGGCTTTATGTCCTCTTCCAGAGAAGCTTCCAGGGGCAGCTTGAGGATTCCTTCTCCGTCATTATCACCTTTCAGAAAAATTCCTTTTTCAGCCACGAATTTTCTGAGAGCCTCAAACTCACTCCGGTTTATGTCGTGCCAGAGATAGGTGAACTTCGGGTGCAGTGGCACATTATATTCCCTTGCAAGCCTGAGGGCGAGAGAAACAGGCGGGTTTTTCAACTCTTCCTCGGGAAGCTTTTCAGGGCAGGCGGCTTCATAATCGTAAAGCCACCATTCAAAAACATAAGGAGAAGGCATAAGAGGATGATTATTTTCCAGAAAGTCCCCGTAATTGATCAGAATTTCCCCGATATCGACAATTGATTCAACCTGAGGACGGACTTCGTATGCCTCGTTTATATCATCCACACGGATAAGATCTCCTGAAAAAAGCCTTACCGTAGGCCCTTCAATTGAGTCCACGGCAGACATTGCCGCAGCTTTTCCTGGCCTTTCAACCTTAATTTGCGTGCCGTTAGTTATAAAGTCGTCAAGCAGGACCATTGTGGCAGGACTGATCCCTGCCGAAGCAAAGGAAGTGTTTCTTGACCTCCCGTAGTGCAGCCTGAAACCTCCTGGCCTTGAAGGGTGAGAGAATACGGGCCTTCCGGCAATCAGGTCGCAGATATACTTGTCCTTCGGCTTGATCTTGTTTTTGTCATCATCTTCATCGCTCCCCTCGCTTTTAGCTCCCCCGATAAGTATATCAAGCCAGTCCCAGCCGTCCATCTTTAACTTGTCGACGTGCTTTTTGACCTTGGGGGCCTTGAGGGCAAGGCCTTCGGCAAGCACGAGGCACATCCCTCCCCGGACACGGTTTGTCCCTATCCTTTCGAGGTCCCTGTGGCCTTCAACCTCGGCTTCTTCAGTCGGGTCCCCGTCAATGCAGACAGGACAATTGCGGACTATCATGCGGATTTCGTCTTCTGAAGGCGTATATTGTAAGCTTGCAACCCTCTTGTAAAGCAGGATTTCTTCCACATAGCGCTCCACTTCCTCTTCCCTTGGCTTGTAGCGGTCAATCCCTATTCCGCGCCGCACATAATCGCCGACAAGCACGGAAAGTGCCTGCGCAGTTCCTCCCGCACTCCTTATGGGCCCGGAATAAAAAATCCGGATATACTGAGAGCCGTCATCATTTTTCCCGAGATCTACCTTATCAATTCCCTCAATAGGAGCTGCAACTACCCCTTCGGTCAGAACTGCCATGGAAACACGAATAGCAGCTTCCACAGCATCTTTCTTTGTAGGGAAACTTCCTACCACCCCTTCAGCAACCTGTTTTCCGATTTCAAGAGCAGCTTCTTCCCTGGACATACTGATCTCAAGTTCCCGGATCTTTACAGCAACTCCCTGGACTCCGATAAGATTCTCGACCCTATCTGCAAGGTCTTTGGCAAGGGGAATTTCTACAACGGGACTGGGGTCTCCACCGCGGGCTCGTGCCCTATTTGCAATCTCAATCGCCTCTTTTAACCTTGCCTCAAGCCCGTTAAAGTACTCATGCATTTCTTCACTTGCAATAGTTTCGCTCATCTTGAAAGCCTCTTTTAAGAAAAGAAAAAAGTTTATCTCTGCTTGCGCAGGGCCCCAGCAGCAAAAAGCCCTGATATCGAAGTTACAAAGAAAATAAAAACCCCTGCCAGAAGGAAATAGTACCCAATATCAATACCATTAAGGTCTATTTTAAGTTTTGTCAAAATCAGACCTGTACCCATGATCGCAAGGCTTATGAGTGTCGTTTTTTTGTTCTGCTCCCGGACTTTTTTATAAGCCCGCATTTTTTCCAGCTGTTCTCTTTTTTCCGCCTTCAAGAAGATCTCTCCAAACACCTGAATAAATAGCTATCAAATTAGGATCTAAAATTCGACTACCAAATCTGACTGTCAAACTCTAACTTATACTCTTGCAATTTGACCGGCTCAGACAGTATACTCCAGTGACGCGGCTTCTCGTAAGCGGTTAAGGAGGGCAGCTCCGAGGCCTGAAAGGGAAAAGGAGCCGTCAGCCAGTATCACATCCAGACCTTTTGCGTCCAGAGCCCTGAACCCTTCAAATAACCTTTTTGCAGCTTCTTCCGGCTCTTTGCGATGCCCCAGTAAAAAGCATTCACTGGCGCTCAGTCCTTTAGCAACAAAAAAGCCTGCGGTCTCATCACTGAGTAAAAGCCCGACTTTCTGCCCTTTGCTCAGGTAATCTTCGAGCAGAATAGCAATCTTTTCAGAAACCTTTTCTTCTCTTTCTCCTTCAACCAGCACTACCTGTGTATCAGGAGTATAATGGCTGTACTTCTGGCCTGCCTGCTTTTCAGGAATAGTTTCTCCAGCATTTGTTTCAGCTCCCGAATATGTAGGCCTGACTTTACCTATAACCTTTTCAAGCTCATCAATGCCCACGGCTCCGAGCCGGACTACTGCAGGAGGTTCGGCCGTCATATCAACGACTGTAGACTCAAGCCCTATGGCTGTCCCACCACCGTCAATGACCGCATCAATCCTGCCCATAAGGTCTGCCAGGACATGGATTGCAAGGCTTGGGCTTGGCTTTCCGGAAAGGTTAGCACTCGGAGCAGCAAGAGGACTGCCTGTCCTTTTTACAAGTTCCAGAGGAATCCTGTGGTCAGGCATGCGGAGCCCTATTGAAGGAAGCTTTCCCGAAGTAATTTCAGGAACTGTGTCATTTTTCTCAAGTACAATTGTAAGGGGCCCTGGCCAGAAAGCGTCCATAAGCCTGTAAGCTTTTTCAGGGATATTTTTTGCAGCCTTCCTGATGTCTTCCTCAGACTGGACGAGGAGGCTAAGGGGATTTCCGGGCGGACGTTCCTTTGCCTCAAATATTTTCAGGACGGCATCCGGATTCAACCCGTCCGCCCCAAGCCCATAAACGGTCTCTGTGGGGAAGGCTACTGTCCCTCCCTTTCGTATTATCTCTGCAGCCTCATCAAGGATGGAATCAAAATTCTCATCGGAGACTTGAAAAAGCCGGGTCTCTCTTTTTTTTCCGTTTTCTTCCTGCACCTGGGGTAAACTCCTTACTGATTATTATCCTGTTATTGTCTGAGATTATAGGCTATAAATGGCCTGTATCCAGTTATGAAGTCTGCTTCTCACTTAGCAGCTTATTTATTCAGCCATTTTCCAAGAGCAACTTCAAGTTCTTTGCGGCCCTTAGCATAATCCTGAAGGCTGATTCCTTCAAGGCTTGCTTCGAGAGCCTGCCTGGAAGCAGTAGCTCCTGCTGCTGTGCCCATGGGGTGAGCATGGATTCCGCCACCGAACTGCATAATAACGTCTTTCCCGAAGATAGAATAAAGGTCAGGAATCATGGTAGGAGCAAGCCCTCCTGAGGCTACCGGAAAGATCGGCTTTAATCCTCCCCAGTCCTGTGCAAGGACATGCTGGCTCCCATCCTCAGGCACCTTATCAAGAACGCACTGGTCTCTGAGATTCAGGACTTCGTGCTTTTCCCCATGCATCTTCCCAAGAACCGTGCCTATGTGAAGCTGGTCAAGCCCTATCAGCCTGCAGAGCTTGGCAAGAACAAGCATGCTTATCCCATGACGTGGGTTCCGGGTATAGGCAGAATGCATGCAGCGGTGTGCATGAAGGGCCAGGCCCAGATCCTCAGCCTCTTCACGGAGGGTCTGAACTGCAGTCCAGCCCGCAGGCACTATGTCGATCATTGCATAGCTGGCACCCAGGTCTTTAAGGACATTTATGCGGCGGACCATTTCCTTACAGGTCGGGGCAGTTACGTTGCAGATGTACATCTTCCGTTCACCGGTTTCAGCCTCTGCCTTTTCTGCAAGTTTCAGGGTGAGTTCGGCTCTCTTTTCAAAGCTGTTGAATTTCTGGCTGGTCAGGTTTTCATCATCTTTAACAAGGTCGCATCCCCCGGCAAAGGAATTGTAAGCAACTTCAGCATGTTTTTCAGAAGTCAGGCCGACTTTCGGCTTGACTATGGTCCCTATCAGCGGCCGGTCCTCTACACCCACAAGTTTCCTGATCCCTGGCAGCCCGAAATTGGGACCTTTAAACTCACGGAGCATTGACTCCGGGAAAGCGATGTCCTGCAGCCTGAGGTTGTCAACGATTTTCATGCTCAGGATATTTCCTGCAACAGCACTGAGAACCTGAGGAACAGAGCCCAGTTCGAAGAGGTCTTCCGAATAAGCCACCTTTACAGTCTTTGTGGCCTCATCCGCGTAAAAAACATGGGGCTTTAGTCTCTCTGCGAGTTCGGGACTCAGTGTAGAAATCTCAGTCCAGGAGTCTATAGAACTTTCCCCTGCCATATGAGTGGCAGCCTCCTCAAAATTCACGCCTGCTGACGGTTCTATGTGGAATTCGCAGATCAAATCCGTATCCTTCGGGCTGTAGCCTATATTTATGTAGTCCCTGCGCATCTTGTTTTCTCCTGATCAATACACATAATATTAGAATGAAATTCGCTAGAAATCAGTAATTACAATAATCGTCTTTGTTGAAGGAAGTAACTGAACATAAATAAAATTTGTTTACCCATATATATGAGACCTCAGTCGGAAAGAAAAAGTAAAAGAGAAAGGAAAATTTCAGTCATATTTGTGCCAAAAAAGTAAATAGGATTTTTAAAGAATCAGATTTTTCCGTTTACCATAAAACTGGTTTCTTCTTTATTGAACTAAAATAAAGTTATTGAATTCAAAAAATAAAAAAAATGTTTCAAATCCAGACTTTATTTTAACTTCTCACTGGATTTGAAACTGGATTTTCGCAAGTTACTTGGGTATTTTTTGGGCTTAGATATGAAGCACAAAGATGACAACGAAGTAAATTGCCATCGAGATGAGCCCCAGGGGGACCCCGAGTCTTGCCCATTCTTTGCTGGTTATACCAAGTTTACCTGCAGAGATAATGTTCGGGATATTACCTGGAATCAGCATTCCACCTGAAACTAACAGTCCCATAAGTATACTCCTGATCTGTAATTCACTCATAGCAGGTCCTATCTCAGCTGCTGCAAGAGTGGCATTATCAAGGATAGCAGAGACCATGTTTACCCAGTACAGGACTGTGGGGGGTATGTGTATGAAGTACTCGAATATGATAGGCTTGAAACCTTCTCCGAGAAATGTGAGTGCCATAATAAACAGGTAGACCTTAACAGCTCTCATTACAACATCCTTAACAGTCTCATTGTACTCTTCAGCTTTCATTCCAGAGTCTTTCGTATCAGCTTTCCCGATGAAGAGCATTCCAAGAATACCGTAAATAAGAACACCTGGAATAATATACTTACCAAGCATATTAAATAAGAACATGAAATCAGCATGATAAGGCTCACCTGAGAGTTTTGAGACAGCAATTGTTGAAAGAGGCTCTCCAAGGGGAGTAAGCGCTGCGCCAAGTCCGATTGAGAAACATGCAATAACAGTCAGATCTATCTTGGATTTGCGTGAGAGAGGCAGTGCATTAACCATCTCAACCAGAATGATTGCCGCAAGAATGGCAGACATTACACTGGATAATAGGCCAAGCACGGCAATAAGGATAAAAGCCATAACCTTAAGAGAAAGAGCATCGGCCATTTTCCGGATTGCTTTATGGATAGGCTCATGCCATTTATAGATGATTAAACCGACAATCAGCACTATCTGGAATATGCCGATAGGAATACCTGCAATATGTAAAGAAGCCAGTGGAGAAGTCAATGCTTCTTCGATTATTTCCATTCGCCAGCCTGTTTCTGTGCC
>JASGVX010000023.1 GCA_030054735.1 Methanobacteriota archaeon
TATTGAGTAAGAATATATTTTTCATCCATTTTTTCATCAAAATCACAATCAAAAGGACTGAAAGAACTTATAAAATATATATTGATTTTAGTGTATTCCATACAAAAAGTCGGAGTTAAGGTATTAAATTTGAAATCTCCAACCCAGGTCCGGATAGGTGGATATACTGTTTTAAAAAAATTCATATAAACAAAAGTAAAATATGAGTTAGTCTACCATAAGAGATCCTTAATTAAGAAAAAGAGATCCTTAATCAATATCTAAACACACCAAAGCTCTAAAACCATGGATACCAGAACCGTACGTTATTTGAAATCCCGTTTCCAGGACTATTATAAAACCGCTGAGATAGGTCTCCCTGACCACTTGCCTAATAGAGAATGGGCTTTTGTCTTTTACGACATTATGCCGGAAAAGATGATGCACAGGCACAGGTCTTTTGGCTTACCTGGAGAAGCTCTTGATTATCTTTACGGCATGGCTCCTGCGCATGTTTATTATTCTACGGCTTATTACGAATTTCCTGATGCGCGGAAAATGAACGAGAAAAACTGGCTCGGGGCAGAGCTTATTTTTGACCTTGATGCAGACCACCTGCCAGATGCCCCAAGAAATTATTCTGATATGCTTGAGCTTGTGAAAAAGGAAGCTTTCAAGCTCATGGATTTTTTGTTAGATGATTTCGGGTTTTTGGAAAAGGAAATCGAGCTCGTATTTTCAGGAGGTAGGGGATACCATTTCCATGTTAGAAGCCCGAAAGTCCTGAAACTCGGAAGTTCCGAGAGAAGGGAAATAATTAATTATATCTGTGGAAAAGATCTAGAAGTTAAATACTTATTTAAGAAAGTTGCGATGAGTGGCGATGTTGGGAAAGGTTCTACAGGCTATTATGATAGAGCAAGAAATGTACCTATAAAATGGGAAATTAAAAATTATGATACTGGATGGGGAAAGAGATTTGCAAAACATCTAGTTGAATATTTAAAGACAGAAGTAAGTGTTAAAAAATACAAAAAAGACATGTTTAATGAGCTGAGAACAGAATTAGAATTAGGTAGGGGCTCAATAAAAGCCTTAATAAAAATGGCATCTAATGAAACTGCCTTAAACGATATATTGACACAAGGACGTTTAGACTTCCCTGGAAAAGATTTTAAAAAAGTCTCAGAATACATAATGGGACAATCAATTAAAGAATATGGAATAGATTTCGGAGCCAGTGTTGATGAACCCGTAACTGCTGACATCAAAAGGCTTATCCGTGTGCCAGGTTCCTTGCACGGCGGGTCGGGGATGCTGGTCAAAAAACTTACTTTCTCTGAGTTAGAGAAGTTTGACCCTCTTAATGACGCAGTTGTTTTCAGCGATAAACCAGTAAAGATAACCGTTTCAAAGCCTTTCTCAGTAGATCTGAAGGGCAAGGATTTAAAAATAGAAGAAGGCATACAGGAAGTTCCTGAATATGCAGCCGTATATCTGATTTGTAGGGGTGTTGCAGAGCATGGATATAGAAGAAATCAGCCAGACCTTGTATAAAGAAAAAAGTCAGACATTAAGGACCATTCCGGCTGATTTTTACCTGGAAGCTGAAAAATATATCCGGGAACTCGAGAAAGAGATAAGTAAAATTGACAATCCTCGTTCTACGGAATCAAAGATGCTCTATGACGAGCATGAAAGGGCACTTTCTGACCTTGAGACCATCTTTATGAGAAGGATAGGAAAGGTTATTACCAGGGCAACAAACCAGTCTAATGCTGACAAACCTATTTCAAAGGATATTGAAAGGCTGCTTCCTGTAGAGAAAATGCTGTATGACCTTGTGCTTCAGGGAATCAAAGCTGCAAAAATAGAGCTTCTGGGTCCCATTCTTGATCCTGATTCCGGAAAACTTGCTGTCTGGCCCGGGATGGGTGGAGCAAAACAGGAATCTGCTGCTATTCTTGTAGAAGCAAAGGCTGGCAGGGAGATTACTGTGAATGCAGAAGGGATGGGAAGGGAGTCGGGCAAAAATAATATAAACGAAGAATATCTTGTTGTTCGAATACTGAAGGACCTTCCTACCTTCACAGGCACAGACGGCCGGAACTATACGGTCAGTGCTGAAGATGTTGTTGTTTTGCCGCAACTGAATGCAACAGGGCTGATAAAGCGAAATGCAGCAAAACTGATTGCTGCCGGAGATAAAAACTCCAGAGATAAAAGTTCCTAAAATAAATAAAACATGAAGCTTATTTTAGCCAGAAAAAAACAGTTGGGGACATACGCATCAGAATATCTGCAAACCGAAGGTCCATGCTTTATAAAAAAGAAGCAATTCAGGTAATAGCATTATTATTTATATGTGTAGCTATATCTGAGTAGCAACCTTGTTAGCGTGCTCTGGCTTCGTCTTCGATAGAGAACGCCGTTCTCGAGACAAAAAAGAATCCAGGACGATTCAAACTCATCAATCAAAAGCTTCCCAAATAAATAGCTTCCCAGGAAATAAAACGCCATATTTAACGCCATACGTACATCAAACAAGTATATTATAGTGCTTTTCCGCAAAAGCCGGAATATGCACAGCAATACCAATAATCAGCAAAAAAGGTGCAAAGAATGAAGATTCCAAAGAGGTTCAGAACTTACTGCCCGTTCTGTAAGACCCACCAAGAACACGTAGCAGAGAGGGTTAAGAAGGGCCAGGCCTCATCAATGGCTCACATTACGAGGCAGAAGAAAAGACAGGAAGGCATAGGTAACAGCGGAAAGTTCTCCAAGGTGCCTGGTGGAGACAAACCAACAAAGCGCATCTGGCTCAGGTACCGCTGCACTGTATGCAAGAAAGCCCACCAGAGGCCCTGCTTCAGGGCAAAGAAGTTCGAGTTCAAGGAGTAAAATAAAATGTTAGACAATAAAATGTTAGACTATACCCAGAGGCCAAAAAGCAGGTTCCTGCGCGTAAAGTGCAATGACTGCGAAAACGAACAGATCATATTCGGAAGCGCAAGCCGCAAGATTACCTGCGTTGTCTGTGGAAGAACCCTTGCAGAGCCAACCGGTGGAAAATCTACAATTACCACTCACATCCTGGAAGTGCTTGAATAACCGGACTGGTAAATGCACTGAACAGGAGTATAGTAGAGAATAATAATAATAATAATAGAGTAAAATTGAGAAGTGGTACGAATGGGAAACGGTCACTGGCCCGAAGTCGGAGAGTTTGTTGTCTGTACGGTGAAGAACGTAACTGATTTCGGAGCCTATGTCGAGCTTGAGGAATTCGGAGGTCGGGAAGGTTTTATCCATATCTCTGAAATTAAAGCAGGCTGGGTCAAATACGTCAGGGATTACGTCAGGGAAGGGCAGAAGATTGTCTGTAAGGTTCTGAACGTGGACCCTTCCCGCGGCCACATAGACCTTTCATTGAAAGACGTGAACGAGCACCAGCGGCGGGCTAAAATCCAGGAATGGAAAAATGAGCAGAAAGCCGCCAAATGGCTCCAGTTCGTGGCCGAAGAGACCAAGACCGATGAAAATGGCCTGCAGGCTCTGTATGAGAGACTTGTAGAAGATTTTGGAAGTGCTTATGCTGCCTTCGAAGAAGCAGCTATCGAAGGGGAAAAAGCATTTAAAGGACTTAAAGTCAACAAGAAATATATAAAGAGCATAATCAAGATCGCAGGGGAAAATATCAAACTTCCCTTCGTGGATATCGCAGGGTATGTCGATCTGACCTGCAATCTTCCAAACGGCATAGAGGCCATAAAACAATCTCTCCATGCTGCTAATTCCATCAGCGATGTTGATGGGAAAGATATCAGGCTCGAAATAAGTTATACAGGAGCTCCGAGATACAGAATCAAGGTAATAGCTCCTGACTACAAGAAAGCCGAATCAGTCCTTAAGAAATCCGCCCAGACGGCAATAGACACTATTTCCAGACTCGGCGGACACGGAGTCTTCAAACGGCATATAGAATCGGCAAAGGCGTGATACCCTTTGGGACAAAAGATCCGCAAATGTAAAAATTGCGGCAGGTACACTTTAAGGGAAAAATGTCCGGTTTGTGGGGAAATTTCCTTACCCGCTATTCCGGCTCGCTTTTCTCCTCAGGACCCTTATGGAAAGTACCGCAGACTGGCAAAGAAAGGATAAGAATTTTTATGCAGCAAAGTACACTTGTCCGCCTGAAAGAAAAACTTTCACTCAAAAACCCCATAATGGTAGTAGGACTTCCTGGAGTAGGGCTTGTGGGCAAGCTGGTGGCAGAACATCTGATAGAGGAGCTGGAAGCTGAAAGGATTATGGAGGTTTATTCCCCTCACTTTCCTCCTCATGTCCTTGTTAATCAAGATTGTACTGTCCGTCCAGTAAGCAACGCTATCTATCAAGGGAAAGCAAACGAAACTGATATTCTTTTTCTAGTAGGGGATCACCAGAGCACGACCTCTCAGGGGCATTATGAACTCTGTTCTTTTTATCTGGATATTGCAGAGGAACTGAAAGTCACCAGGATATATACTCTTGGAGGTTACCCGACAGGTAAGCTCACTTATGAAGATACAGTCCTCGGAGTTGCTAATAGCACGGACCTGATCGAAGAGATTAAAAAATACGGAGTAGAGTTCAGGGAATCAGAACCAAGCGGAGGAATTGTAGGGGCATCCGGTCTGCTTGTGGCATTCAGTGGTATGAGAGGTATAGATGCAGCCTGCCTTATGGGAATGACACCCGGATACCTCATGGACCCTAAAAGCGCTCAGTCTCTTTTGAAGGTATTGTGCAAGATATTAGGAATTGAAGTAAATACGGATTCTCTTCAGAAAAAAGCAGAGGAAATGGAGAATATCATAGAAAAACTGAAAGAAAAAGAAGAGCAGCAAAACTTCCTCGAAGTTAAACCCACGGAAGAAGACCTGCGTTACATAGGGTAAAATATAGTTTTGGAAGTTTCAGGTAGAGAATATAAGGATCAAGAATCCGGATAGATACGCAGTAAAGAACCTGATTGTTAAAATCTTCTGGCGAAAGGTTAAGAAATGAAAGTCAATGCAGATCTCCATCTCCATTCAAAGTACTCTATGGCATGTTCCTCGAGGATGGATTTGCCCACAATTGCAAGTGAAGCCTCGAAAAAAGGGATGGAGCTTATTGGTACAGGGGACTGCACCCATCCTAAATGGCTCGAAGAAATTAAGAAAGCAGCCATTTCAGACGAAGAAATCCAGATAGGAAATATATTTTTCGTCCCTACTACTGAAATCGAGGATATTGACCGGGTACATCACCTGCTGATTTTACCTTCGATTTCAAAAGCCGAAGAGCTGTCAGAAAGAATTGCTCCTTTTGGAAACCTTGAAGCAGATGGGCGTCCTGCGCTTAAGCTGGGTGGCTGTGAAATTGCCGAAATTGCAAAAGACCTTGGAGCTCTTATCGGCCCCTGTCATGCTTTTACTCCCTGGACTGCTCTCTACGGCTACCATGACAGCCTGAAAAGCTGCTATGGGAGTATGACAGATTATGTTTCTTTTCTTGAACTGGGCCTGAGTGCAGACAGTAATTATGCGGACAGGATTGAAGAATTACATAGGCTTACCTTCCTTACAAATTCTGATGCCCATTCCCCTTCTACCAATAAGCTGGCAAGAGAATTTACTCAGTTCAATGTTCCTGATATTACCTTTGACGGTCTGAAGAAAGCAATTCTGAGGGAGCAGGGGTACGGGCCTACTCTGAATGTTGGTTTTTTCCCTGAAGAAGGAAAATACAACCGGTCTGCCTGCATCAAATGCTTTACTCAGTATACTTTGACCGAAGCTGAAACTATTAAATGGCGCTGTTCGAAATGCGGAGGCATTATAAAAAAAGGTGTGACTGACAGGGTCAACGAACTTGCTGATTTTGAAGGGCCCCGGCACCCTGACTACCGCCCTCCTTACCTTCACCTCATCCCTCTTGCAGAAATCATACAGATGGCACTCGGCCATGCAAACGTCCAGACAAAAGGCGTAAAAACAGCCTGGGAAACACTTGTAGATTATTTCGGAAACGAGGTTGAAGCCCTTATCTATGCAGAACCTGAAACCCTGAAAATAGTGGACGAGAAGGTGCTAAACTCAATTCTTGCCTTCAGGAAAGGCGATGTTATAATCCATCCCGGTGGAGGCGGTCAGTATGGCTGGCTTGAACTGCCTGAACACCTGAAAACGGATAAGTCTGAACCAGCAGGAAATATCGCTAAGGAGAGAAAAAAAGCTTTGAGAGTGGCAAAGAAGGCGAAAGAAAAGCCCAGAGCTCAGATCTCCTTTTCTGACTTCGAGCAAAAAAGAGCGGGAGATAGATTAACGACTGGTACAGAAAAAGTAGCAGAAGAAAAAGTAGCAGAAGAAAAGGTAGCAGAAGAAAAGGTAGCAGAAGAAGAGAATCCAGAAAAGCCAGCAGGGCAGAAGTCGCTTTTTGATTTTTAAATTTCTGGAGCTGATGGGAATAAAATATATAAGATAGAAAGTGTATTCACTTAACTCTGTACCAGAAGCGTCGGGCAGCGCCCGGAAACTTTCTCACTACTTATAAATAGATGTATAATAATTCACTTAAAAAATATTTTTAAATCAAAATGCCCAGGTCGTCTAGTGGTATGGCGACGGTCTCGAAAACCGTTCCCTTTGGGATCGCAGGTTCAAATCCTGCCCTGGGCGTAAATCTCCAATTGATATCTGTTGAACTTTTTTTAATAAATCAAATCTTAAATTTTAATATAAATACACTGACCGTTAAAAATAATATACATGGCCTGATAATAAGATAAAAAAGATTCAAATCAAGGTGAAAAATATATGAGTTCCAAAGAAAACCTTAAAGCTGCATTTACCGGCGAATCGATGGCAAACAGAACCTACCTGGCCTTTGCAAAAAAAGCAGACGAGGAAGGGTATCATCAGATAGCTAAACTCTTTAGAGCCGTTGCTGCCGCAGAAACAGTACATGCTTTCAATCACCTTCAGCGTATGGGAGGGATTGGAAGCACAATGGACAACCTGAAAGAGGCAATTGAGGGGGAAACATACGAGTTTACGAAAATGTACCCCGAATTTATAGAGGAAGCACAGGCAGAAGGGGACAAAAAGGCGCTCTGGAGCTTTGATGTGGCAAACAAAGTAGAAAAAGTCCATGCTATGCTATACGAAAAAGCACTGCAAGAAATTGGAAACAACAAAGAAGTTGATTATTACGTATGCGCTGTTTGTGGATACACTATAGAAGGCGAGCCTGAAGGCAAATGCCCAATATGCGGGGTACCTGCATCGAAGTTCGATAAAATAGATTAAAATAAATACAATTATACGATTCTTCAATTTAAGCCCGGAGCTTCAGAGCAAGCGCACAATCATATCGCTCTTAGAAGGCTACGGGCATATATTCGAATTTGAATTCTTCCACCTTTTCCTGCGGAAGCCCCAGTTTTTTGAACATTTCCCTGAAGACTGCCAGGTATTCTTCTTCAGAGACAGTTTTTCCTGCACCACTCAGATACATATCTATTTTCAACCGTGCAAACCCGGTACTGCTTAATTTAATACTGTATTTATTGAATCCGTGGCCGGTACTGATGAAAGCTTCCGGAACAAGGTATCCCACATTTCCTATTTTTTTCCGTTCATGTAAAACACTTCATCATTCCACAGCCCATATTTGATGGTAGAGCTGGTACTGTTCTGGCTCAAATAGGTGTAGACCGCCGGAAAGTCCACACTTTTGTTTGTCCAAATGGTCGCAGACCCTTGCTGCTGTTTTCCTTCGAGCTTCAGCCTCTCAAGGAATTCTCTGGAACCGGCTTCATCCAGCCCGAAAAGCAGCCCGAACATTTCAAGCATCCATGTATCATCAGGATATTCAGAAACCTCAAGAGGAGTGGAAACTTTGTAGTGAGAGTGGTCGTGGAGCTTAATGGCTGTATCCGGGCTTTCATACTTGTAGACCCGAAGATTTCTATTTTCGTCGAAGTACATCAAAACATAAAGCACAAGATAAGCTGTTTCAAACCTTTTCTCAATCGCCTCAACCTGTCCGGGTTCTATTGCATTGGCCCCTTCAAGCTGAACCCACGGACCACTGATATCATACCCGGAATCCTTTGCTTTCAGAAGCACTGCATCATAATCAATGGGTCCGATATCCACCTCATTCGAGCGGTACCCCGCATGATCTAACAAGATAATATACAGTGCAAAACCCCCGTAATAAAGAAAAGGCAGTAAAACAAGCAACAAGACCAGAACCAGCCAAATTTTATCCTTTTTATCCACTGAGATTACCTCACTTTACCCAGAAGCCCTGCAAAAAGGAAAAAACCTTCTTTGAGATGCAGTACATTTGCATATAATAAGAGGCAAAAACTTACCCATTAACTTATCACATAAAACACCCGAAATAACGAAATTTTTTTATTCTGCCTCAGCTTACCACAAAATCCCGTAATCATGCCGTTAACTATTTAAAAGAGAAAAGATATGTCAGTATCCCTGTTAATCAATATTAAGGGGCTGTGGCCTAGCCCGGTATGGCGATGGGCTCCAGCGGATAAATGATGAACAACGGGTCTACCGAGTCTTTCCCGACGGGGCAGGACAATGAGGAACCGTTGGAGCACTGATAGATGCTCACCAGAGAACTGTTAAAGCAGTTGTTCGGAGATACCCGTCGATCGTGAGTTCGAATCTCACCAGCCCCACGTTTTTTTTTCTTTAATTCTAATAGTTTCTCTTTTAAGATATTCTGTCCTGGTTTTTTATATATTTAGAGATAAGCATTCAGAGAAAAACGGTAGCCGAAAATAATTACTTTCAGCCAGCTCCCCCAACAGTTATTACCTTCCAAGTGCAATCTTCTCCTAAGATCAATCTTTTTTTTATATCCATTAAAACATCCGAGGTTCTCATTTGAGGCGAGAAAAAGAAGAAATTGCAGTCCTTGTCAGAGCTATTCCGGAGAAAAGCAAAAGAAATGGGGAAGGGCATGCTCTGGGAATTACAGGCATAAACAAGGACGGAGAACTTCTTAGGCTTTATCCCTTGAGGTTCAGGTATGGTGAAGGGCTGGTGGATTTCAGTAGAAATGACCTGCTTGAGGTTACAGTTACCAGGTCTGATGACGACCCGAGGTGGGAGAGCAGGAAAGTCCTTGATTACGTAAACCTGGAGCGGCCTGCAAAGAAAAGGAAAATAAAAGAGCTTATCCTGCCGCTGGTGACTTCTTTAGAAAGGTTGAATGTTGAAGGGGCAAGTCTTGGAGTGGTAAAGCCTGAACTTCTAGACATTGAGGTTAAGGTAAACAGCCTTGATACCTTTGGACGGCAGCAGTACTTTGAAATGATGGGAGATTTTCTGGAAAAAGGGGAAAAAGCCGGAATGCCTGTTGAGATAAAGTATATTTTCAGGTGCGAGGGCGAAGAAGCCTGTAGAGGGCATAGAATTATTCTGCTTGACTGGGAGCTTAATGAAACCGTACGGAACATATTAAGGGAAGAAAAGGAAGCAGTGGCTGTGAAAAAAAGAATAAGGGAGCAGCTCTTCGAACACTTGAAAGGAAAAAAACTTTACTTTATCATGGGGACTCATTTCACGTACGGGACGTGGTTGATCACAGGGATTTTCTTTCCTGAAAAAGAAAGTACGAATCAGAGAAGCATTTTTGATTTTAAACAGGGGAGTAGATCTTCTGAAATGAATAAGGGGCAGCCTGTATTAAGCAGGTAAAACCCTGAAGTATAATGGGCCCTGCAAACATGAAGAATAAGTTAATTAGCGTGAAAAAATTGGCAAAAAATCCTGGTAAAAAAGGTTTGAATAATTAACAGTAGTTCCGATTTGCTGTAGTTCCGAACGACTATTCCTAATCATTTCTGATTTTTTCCCAATATTTCATAAAAAGCGCGTTTTTGATGTCCATTCTACTCTGAAAATTATATTCAAAAACAGTAGACGTATTCCCATTTTCTTTGCTGTGTTTTTCCAGTATATTTTTTATTCTCTTATTTGATTTAGCTGCAATTACAAAATCCAGTTTGTGTTCAGCCATCTTTGAGATAACTTTCTGATTAAAGAATTCTCTATCCATGTATACTGTTCCCACTTTTACTCCTATTTTTTCAAGTCTTTTAAATAAGGATTCCATAAGGACAGAATAATCTTTGTTTAATCCATTAATATCAATAACATCAAGTTTCAGCTTCGATTTCCCAATAATGTCTAAAGTGCAGAAAGAATATCCCCATGAGGTTCCATTCTAGGGTTTGATCCCACGTATACATGGTGTGTCTCTACTTCCATAATATTCCTTGTCATGAAAGTCAACAGCTATGTCATGAACATTATTTTCAAGGTTCATCATCTCAAAGATCTCATTATTTATTTTTCGAAATGAAGAGAGTATATAATCGATGGAATTGGATTTGATGTAATTAAAAATAGTATCAGCTGAAGGAATTTTCATCTCTGGAATTTTGGATCTGAGATCATTACTTGCAGATTAAGGAGAATTTCTTGGAGATGTTGCAGCATGAAGCAAAACATTAAGAAACTCTTGATAGCTATATTTTGCTTCAGCAAGTAAAGTTATTATATTAACGGTACTAAGAAATTTAGAACACAAATCCAGTAAACTGGTTGTGTTTTCCCAATACATGGAGTCGTTTGTTGGTCTCATAATAAACGATTCCATGGTCTTAAGTTCTTTTTAAATATATCTCATTTGTAAAAAAATGAGCTTCGGAACTAAGGAGATTCGGAACTACTGATTAAAGAGAAATCATTATATGCTTGACAATTTCTTTATTTTTTAAGATGAAAGTCTGATCCGGTCTGGGATAAAAATATAAAGTTAAGAAATACATATCGAGAGTGAGAAAAGTTCTGCAATTGGATGATTCTTTTAGCATTTTTACCAACAGAATGTGTATAAGCAAAATATATTTATATGATATTATCATGATCTTATATGTGAGCGGGTCTCTCTTTTGTATAAGATAACCCTAACCCCCCCAACACCCCAATTCATACTCCCCAACCCGCTCATATTAATTCTTATACTTACTTTATTGTATGAGATCTTGGTAATTATTTACGTGATTTGTTGTCTTCTTAAAGAGAAGGTAAGCGTTTTACAGCATTTTATTTTAGTGATTATTCTTTAGACCCTATGATTGTGAAAGTCTTTATTTTTCACTATAAGGACTATAAATAAATCAGCTTAATATCTTATTTTGTATTGAACTTTTTGGAATTGCTTGCCAGCATAATTAATTTTACATTAGACTCTACAAAAAAGTGTCTCCTGATATTGTTTTATCTATGAAAGTATAAACTACGGTTAAAAATCTGAAGACGAAAGTTCATTTTTCTATAGTTCTACTAAAATAGCTATTATGAGTTACACTTCTATAATTAGTCGCAGATAACTTAGTAAAGTGATCCGTATGAGTGAGAAAGTACCTTTGGCTGAATTGAAAAGCCGTATGAGATGCTTTAGAAAACAGATGGGTGTATCAAATCCCGACTGGGAAATGACTGTTATTTTCAGCAAAATCAATCTTTATTATTTTACCGGCACCATGCAGGACGGTATATTGCTCATTCCGAAGAATGGGGAGGCAACGTTCTGGGTACGGCGCAGTTATGAGAGGGCCCTGGACGAATCACTGTTTTCCAGTATAGAGCCTATGAGCAGTTTCCGTGATGCTGCAAAGAATGTTAGCAGGCTTCCAGATACGGTATATCTGGAAACTGAACTAGTCCCCCTTGCTCTATATCAAAGGTTTCAAAAATATTTCCCATTCAAGAACGTTAAATCCGTCGATTCTGAGGTTTGCGCTCTTAGATCGATAAAAAGTGAATATGAGCTGTCCTTGCTGCGAAAAGCTGGCAGGATCCATCAGCATGTGCTCGAAGACCTTGTGCCCGGGATGCTTCGAGAAGGAATGAGTGAAGCTGAACTGTCAATGGAACTGTTTTCGGCCCTGGTGAAAGAAGGACACCACGGAGCATGTCGTTTTGGAATGTTCGATACGGAGATGATCCTTGGAAATGTCTGTTTTGGGGAAAGCTCCCTTTATCCAACTTACTTTAACGGTCCCGGAGGAAATCTTGGATTATGCCCTGCAGCGCCCGTGCTGGGAAACCGGGACCGGAAGTTAAGAAAAGGCGACCTTGTCTTTATCGATGTCGGGTGCGGAGTTGACGGCTACCATACGGATAAAACCACGACATATATGTTTGGCTCTCCTCTTCCGCAGTATGCCATAGATCTCCACAATAAATGTGTGGATATACAGAATGAAGCTGCATCAATGCTAAAACCCGGTGTCACTCCCTCGGGAATTTATAATACCATAATGAACGGGCTTGATGAAGAGTTCCTGCAGAATTTCATGGGTTTCGAGGGTCGTAATGTGAAATTCCTGGGGCATGGAGTGGGCTTATTAATTGATGAAACTCCTGTTATTGCCGCCGGTTTTGATGAACCCCTGCAGAAAGGAATGGCATTTGCCCTGGAACCCAAAAGGGGAATTGAAAATATCGGTATGGTGGGAATTGAAAATACCTTCATAGTAACTCCTGAAGGTGGAGAATGCATATCAGGGGATAATCCGGGATTGATTCCTGTATATTGATTAGTAAATGAGAATAAAACTTACGTTAGTGCGTTAAGAGCAAAAAAATTGGGAATTATAGCATTTAAAAATAGGATTTACGCAGTTGAACAAAAAAACCAGTAACATAAAACACCAAACTGTCTAAAGCACTATCTTCCTGGAAAGATCACATGTGCTTGTTTTACATTTCAGTGCATAATTCCTATATTTCTATTTTCCATGATTATTTATGATCTGATCCCGAAAGGCAATAGGATCTCAACCATTTAATTTTTACCTAGTGTTGCGTCAATCTTCAAATATTTAATGATTCTGAATAGTTACAATTGAATTTATACGACATTTTGCTGCTGATGCGACACTAGTATCTCTGGCAGCACACCTCAGTGCATAAAGATTCAGAGCTTAATAGATGATCAATAACTAGACGTTCCTGACAATAGGTTACCAATCCTCCAGTGTCCTGGAGTTTTCAAACTACATTATCTTTTCTTGAGCTTCCATCCACCACATAGGCAGGCCAGACTCCCCAATAGTCCGAAGCCTGGAATGGAGTTATTTTTATTCGAGTCATTTCTACCTGAGCTACTACCGCTGCCAGATTCGGAATTATTGTTTGAATTATCAGATCCTTTTATACCTTCTTCAGATGTCGACATAAAAATAACTGGAACATTATTCACATTTTGTTTTCTTGCCTCTTGATCAATGGTCTGGTAGATTTCTTCAGCAAGAAAAATTTTTTCTTCAGGAGACAAAGTTTCGTTAATCTCTACTTCCAATCTAATTCCTGTTGCGTATTTAATTACCTGACCCTGTTCTATATATGGAGTGATTTTTTCCTCGGTTGCATTAGCAATCTCAGATAGCTCATTCACCCAGGAAATTGTCTCATTCTTATCTTTTAACAGAGGAATATTCCCATAAACTGCAACGGTTTTCTGCACTGGCATGACCGTTCTATGCTTCATAACTTCTTCAAGTGTATATATATTATCTTCAGAAAGATTTTCTGTACTTTCTCCAAACCAGTACCAGCGATTAATGCCATCCAGGTAAATTACATCTCTATAAGTTCCGTATCCGAATTCTACTGGAACATCCTGTATACCCATTTTTTCTGCAGAATTATCTATTAGAGAGTAGATCTCATCCATTAACTGCTTGTCAACATTGCCATACTTGAACAAAATCACAAAGTATCCCTTGGCGTTAATTCCACATGACATTACCTCTCCATGAGGATACATGTATTTGGAGACAACAGTGTCTTTTATCTTATTACTAAGTTCTTCAAGAGTAGAGTTCCAGTTTTCTTTTTGAGTCTCAGCGTCCAGTACAGGAAGTTTTCCGTATCTTGTAATTACATTATTTCCCTGTGAATACAGACCAAAAAAGTAAGTATAATAGTCAAAATATACATTACTTATTTCTGATTTTTCAGAATTATTACTTTCCGGCGAAATTTGTACTGAATCATCGGCGGATGCAGGAAACATCAATACCCCAAAAAATAGAAGTAACGTTATCAATAAAGTTTCAGATTTTTTCATCATACTACAGCTCCATGTTTAATTAACTACCTTCAAGATTTATCATTATACAAGGGTCTGATTTAATAAAAAAATGAAAAATTCTATAAAATTGGCCATCAATTTTTAATTGATTAATTTTATTTCCAGGACATTTTTAATGTACCTTAGCTTTCTTTATAATGTTGTTTTTTGAAATTTTGTTTTTGTTTGCTTCACAATAATTCAAAATTACATCGTCTGTTGACAAGTTTTTTGTATTTAGAGTTAAGAGTATCTATTAGACCCTAACTTCCGCCTATTTAAGCGCATAAGGTTCTTCTGATATCCTATTATGTGCTTAAACTTAAGCGCATGAATTATAAGTTCTAATTAAAAATAACAATCATCTGACATAATCGATAAGTGAAGTTAGATTTATGCGCTTAAATTTTGGGAACTCAGGTTAGACCTTCTTCCTGATCAGAAGGTTTTTCTCTTACTGTCAATTCTTCCTGTGCACTTACGGCAGGTATTAACGCCATACCAATCAGCATTGCCAAAATAAGTATTCCTGTTCCCATTTTTTCTACTCATTCGTCTAACTCCTAAGTTATTTTTACCTTAGGAGGCAAGATCAAGCAAGCTTAAATATACGCAAAGCTAACATAATCATTGCCTCTTAGGGCGGATTTTATGGAGTTCAGGTGTATCGGAAATACTTCAAAACTCCATAAACTCCTTTTCATTAATTCTTTTTATGTTTTACGGCCAAATCATCTAACTATCAATCTAATTCTTCTGTATATCTCCAAAAAACTCTGATTTAGGTTTATCTATACTCTCAGTTAGATGATTTGGCCACAAATTAGTTATAAAAGTAAGTTTCCAGAATCAAAGTTACGCTGGCGCACCCCGCAGCAAGCTAGCGGGGTATTCGATTGTAATAATAAATACACATGTTATTTTGCTCACGCAAAAAGAGGAACAGAAGCATTTAATGCCATGGGAATTCTTCCGGAGTTTAAGGGAATAGCAGTTCATGATGGATGGAAATCCTATAACGGTTATGAGTGTTACCATGCTCTTTGCAATGCTCATTTACAGAGAGAACTGGAATTGAAGAAAATTATAAACAGATATGGGCTAAAGAGATAAATGAACTGTTAACTGAAATGAAAAAGTATACTGATGAATGTAAAGAGCAAGACAAAGAACTGGATTTTGAGCAAATTAAAGCGTTAGAAAAAAGCTTCGATGCTATCATCATGAAAGGAAAGGGAGAAAATCCACCTCCTCTTAACCCTGAAAAACAGGAAAAACGCGGCAAAAATCCAAAAACAAAAGCAAGGAATCTACTGGATAGGTTTATAGAAGACAAAGAAAAAATTCTGAAATTCCTCTATGATTTGAGAGTCCCATTTGATAATAATCAGGCAGGAAGAGACATAAGAATGATGAAACTGCAGCAGAAAATATCAGGAACTTTCAGAAACATACGAGGAGCGTAAGCTTTCTGCAGAATTAGAGCTTATATTTCTACATGTATAAATAATGGGGTCAATGGACACGATGCCAAAATCTAGTGATAATCATAAAAATCAAAAATCACTAGATTTTGAATATGGCACAATTCTTTGAGCATGACATATTGACCTGTGCCAGAAGAGCTTGAATATTGAGTTTGATCGAA
>JASGVX010000024.1 GCA_030054735.1 Methanobacteriota archaeon
CAAAAAATACTTATATCCCTTACCAATAATTTTTATCATGGATTATACCTTTTTATAGTTTGTTTTTAATTTAGCAACTTAAAATAGCTTTAATTAGGTATAATCCTTTCTATTTATCTTTAAATTAAATTCAAATGAATAATATTAAATGTTTTTGTGAAAAGACCTTTTCAAACAGTTATTTAAGAAAAATAAGTAATTTAAAGAAAAATGGCAAAGGCTCAGTCCTTTTGTGAATCTTCTTCAGAACCATTTCCGTGTTTTCTTCCAGACTCTCTCAGACCTGAAATAGAACGAAGATCTCTAATTTAAATAACTCTCCGTTGCTATACAAATTTCACTCCAGAGCAAAAATCTCCGGAAAAACTGCCTTTAACAAAATGATGCTATATAATAATCTATGCAAGCCACAAATAAATCCAGTGGAATGAGATATAATTCAGAAACTCCGTTTCCCTCAAGAAAAAGATATACCATTTAAGGAGAATTTACTCTGTATGCAGATTAAAGGAATTGCCCGTGATACCCTTGATTTTATCCTTGAAGCAAGCAGGTCAATGGCTCCTGAAGAGTTTGCCGGGCTTTTGCAGGAAAAGAACGGAATAATTACCGAGGTTCTTATCCTTCCCGGAACCGAATCAAGTGATACAAACGCAGTCCTCAGGCTTTATATGATGCCGAATATAAAAGCAGCAGGCTCGGTCCACAGCCATCCGGGGCAGAACCGGAGGCCCTCAAATGCCGACTTACGTCTATTTTCGAAAACCGGAAACTATCATATTATAGTAGGCAGTCCTTACAGCAGGCAGAGCTGGACCTGCTACGATAGGGAAGGAAATATAAGAGAACTTCCTGTCCTTGATGTAGAATTCGAAGAGGAAGAAGAAGTTTGAGAGAAAAGAATCTCATATTATTACATACTCTGCAGCATAGTTAATATTTATGTAGTTATCCGGAAAACTTCAGGTTAATATTTTGCTTTGTTCACCTGAACAATTTTACGTTTTACCCTCAAAACAGCATTTAATATTTCTTTTGTAATGATCCCTTAAAAATCACCTTCTTCTCCTGAACCTGTCTGCTGCGTACCTTATTGCCTACCAAAAACATTTTATTTACAGATACACATTATTTATGTGATACATCCTGAACCTTTATAGAAAGGCAGGTAATTTTAAATAAAAGTTTGTATCCAGGAAACATATCTGGAACTCAAGGTCCAGATAGCCTTCACATATCTGGAGGTAGTAACCCTAATGCCTACATGCCAAGATTGCAGATTTTATACGGCCATAGATGAGATAAAAGGCGAATGTTTCAGCCTCGGATTTGAAGTACGCGGGAAAACCGATTCCAAAAAGTGCCCGGTGCGGGCTTTCAGGCCAAATAAAGGTCCAAAATCGAAAAAAGCTGGAGCGGCAAGGTACTAAAATAATAACGGATGGGGGACGAAAAAGCTTATTAGAAGAGGTTGAAAGTGTAAACAGCATTGTTAAGCCCCAGATGGACAAAATACCGGAAAGCGAAAAAACCTTTTTGCTGCTTGCCGGGATTAAATGAATTTTTTAAGTCCAATTCAATATTTTACTTTTATGTCTTCTTTTTTATCTCTACCTTAATTTATACGATGATTTTAGAATTTGTTCAAACCAAGCTGTCTCAAAACTCAAACCATTTATCCTACATTTGGCAGGTCGACATTAAAAATCAGAACATTTTTCTTGATATCGTTTTATGGTATCTCCTGAGTAGAACCTACATTCTGCAGGTCGACATTAAAAATCAGAACATTTTTCTTGATGTCGTTTTATGGTATCTCCTGAGTAGAACCTACATTCTACAGGTCGACATTAAAAATCAGAACATTTTTCTTGATATCGTTTTATGGTATCTCCTGGGTAGAAATGAGATTGAAAGTTGCTTAACATGTGGCTCAACTATCACCACATATATAAATACTGGATAATTTTTTCATAAAAGTTTAGTATGAGATATTATTAATTGATCATATGTAAACCTAAAAGTTACGTACAAATACTATGTATTATTTCAAAATCGGTATCAACAAAAATTGTGAAATTGAAATGTCGACCTGCCGAATGTAGGTTACACACAAATACTATGTATTATTTCAAAATCGGCATCAAAAAAAATTGTGAAATTGAAATGTCGACCTGCCGAAAGAAGGTTAAAAACAAACCCACTTAAAATAGCGAAATTTAGACATAAATTAATCTTGTAGTGGAAAAAATTGACAGTATTCTAGAATCAACTTTATTTTTGAGACAGTCTGCTTGATATGGTTTGTTATTTCTGCAACCTTTGTTCCTGGAGAAACTTTTCTACTGCTTTCTTTCCAGTAATGTCCCTGCAGGTTTCAGAACACCTTTGTCTGGTAAATACCAGACTATATCCCCTGGCTTCTAATTTATCGGGCTTCAGAAGTGATTTCATGGACTTCGTGAGCGATCTGTACAAGCCTCAACCAGGTATTAAGGGCAGAACGCAGGGAAACGGTATCTTCGGCTTTTATAGTGAGTAAAAGGCAGTCTGCGTCTTCAAGCGTCAGCCCTATCCTGGACCTTTCGGAGAAATTATCATTAAGTTCTGGAAGGACAGCCTGGTAGATCATTTCGGCAGCTTCGGTTTCGAATGTAAACTCTGCGGAAAGTTTCAAGGAATTCCTCCTGAGAAAAAACCGAGTTTAAAAAACTTAGTTTTTAAACCGGTCATGATATGATATGATATGATATGATTCTCAATGGTTTATTCCAACTTAATTATTTATAAAATAGAAAAACGGGTTGAAAAAGGGTTTCCTGTCAGTACTTTTTAAAACATTTTACAAAAAATTTAAAAAGGGACTTACCACCGCCCATGAAATCGATCTCTTTCTCTCCAGCCGCCATTACCAGGGAATTTGGAGGGAGCTGAACGACATTGTCACTTTCGACCCTCTTGAAGTGGAAAAAAGATTCAAGTGCATCCGTAATCTCTCCCAGACCTGTAAGAACCGGTTCAACGTCTGGAAACCAGTAGGAACCTATTTCCTCAGAATACCAGTCCGAAAACCGGAGGGAAAAAAGGAGCTTACCTGCATCATCGTAAAAACTGAGTTCCCCTGGATTTCCGTGGTACTCACCTATGACTATGAGGGGCTTTCCCTCTGCAAACTCCAGAATTTCCTGCATGCCCATTTTGCCACGGGTAATACACCTGCTGGCAATAAATCGTGAAAGAAGTTTGCAAAGCGTCCGGGTTTTTGCAGAAGGTTTACGAGAAGAAGTAACTAACATTCCTTACTCGGCCTTAATGCGTTTGATGGTTGTAGGACGCTCTTTAACCAGGATCCTGTGTCCGCAATACGGACACCTTATACCCGTGTACTCGTAATCAATTTCCACTTTCTGTTTACATCGAGTGCACTTATAACCCATACAACCTCACGTACCTGAAATGTCTTTGTTTACTTTGCCTCAGCAACGTTCTTCATCGTGCGCAGCAGAGTCTGACCAACGCTTGTGTAAGGGATATAAGTCCCACCTGCGAAGGTGTGTCCGCACTTGCTGCATTTCCAGATTCCAGTTCCAATCCTTCTCACTGTAGGGCGAGCACATTTGGTGCATACATGCGGAGCTCGCATGCGTTCTTCCAGGTCTGCGACAAGCTTTCTGTCTTTTCTCCCGTACCTGGGACCAAACCTGCCTGCAGATCTGGAAATTCTTCCTTTCTTAGTAAACTTTTTTGCCATCGTTATAACTCCTTGAATGTAATATTAAGTCCAAAGGGATAGACCGGACCTCTCTGCGGGGAGGGCCCGTCCTGAGACAGGAGTTCTTTTATCACCTTAAGACGTGCGCACTTAGACCGTAATACTGGCATTTAATATTTATATTTAATTAATCCTGCCTGATTTATTCACTTTTTGCAAGTCCTTCAAGGTAGAGTGCGCGGATTTCCTCTGCCTTTTCGATTGCCATATCTATCGCCTCGAAAAGCTCTTCCTCGGCAAGAGGGGCAGAACCCATTTTCTGCATGCCTGCAACAGACCCATCCGAACTGGAAACTATGGTCAGTTTTGTTTCGCAAACCGCTTCCTCATCAAGGGAAGGGTCAAGCATCAGTTTCGAGCCTATCTTGGCAACAGTTACGCCAACAGGCATCTCTTTCATTGCAAGTGGCACGTTTTCGCCAAGTCCCTGCTGTTCGTTCGGGACCATAGTGGTCATAAGAGCCGCAATTGCAGCAAGACAGGATGCATCAATGATATTTCCATCATCATTCAGTATATGGACATCTATAAAGACGATCCAGACGGATTCTCCAACCGTTATGCAAAGCTTCTTTATATCAATTGCGCCTGATTCCCTGATTCCCCTGTCAACGACCCTTGACATTTCGATTGCTTCTTCTCTCGGAGGCCCGGGCTCAAACTCAGGAGAAGCTATAGGATTGAGTTCAAGGTTAGTGATGATCACGCCTTCGTCCTGTGAATCCGGGAAAGGAGTTCCGGTCTGAAGTTTCACACCTACAAGAACCTGCGTATTCCCAAGGGTGACCTTTGCAGAACCCTCAGCTTTGGAAATAACGTTTGTTTCTAGCTTGATATCCCTGAAATCCTTAAACCCGCGCCCGTCCTGGCGCTTTTCTTTGACCATCAGGTTGTAAATGTAGTCCTTCTTAAGTGTGGCTATGATTTCACTCATCTTTTTCACCTCTGGTTCCGGCTTCAGAGGGGTCTTTTACCACTTTCCAGGGACCTTCGGATTTTTCTTCTTCACCCTCTTCTTCGGCTTCTGCCGTTTCAGTGGAAATTTCCTCTTCTTCAACCTCGGGCTCAGCCTCTGCTTCTGGCTCGATATTTTCTTTTTCTAAAGAAAGGGTTTCCTCAAGTTCAGCTTCCTCTTCTTCAAGCTCTTCTTCAAGGTCTTCTTCGAGCTCTTCTTCAAGGTCTTTTTCGAGCTCTTCTTCAAGGTCTTCTTCGAGCTCTTCTTCAAGGTCTTCTTCGAGCTCTTCTTCAAGGTCTTCTTCAAGTTCCTCTTCAAGGTCTTCTTCAAGTTCCTCTTCAAGGTCTTCTTCGAGTTCTTCTTCAAGCTCCTCTTCGAGTTCTTCTTCAAGCTCCTCTTCGAATTCTTTTTCAAGCTCTTCTTCGAATTCTTCTTCAAGCTCCTCTTCGAATTCTTTTTCAAGCTCTTCCTCGAGTTCTTTTTCAAGCTCCTCTTCGAATTCTTCTTCAAGCTCTTCTTCGAGCTCCTCTTCGAATTCTTCTTCAAGCTCCTCTCCGAGCTCCTCTTCGAGCTCTTCTTCAAGCTCTTCTTCGAGCTCCTCTTCAAGGTCTTCTTCAAAGTCAGGGATTACCTCACTGGCAATGATTGAGGCTTCAGCTGATTCTTCTGAAATCTCTGCTCCAATCTCTCTAGCCTCCTCATGTTCTTCTTCAACAATAATAGCAGTTTTGGGAGCAGAGAGCTCTTCTTTTTTGGCTTCCTTTTCAATGACTTTTTCTTCAGAGACCTCTTCAACAGGGGTTTCAAATCTCTTCCTAAGGGCTGCCTGCTGGATTGCGAGGATCTCCTTGCAGCCTTTCTTTACGAGTTCCATCCCTTTCTTAATTTCTTCCGGGGTGAGGTGCCCGTCCATCTGGACAAGGGTAATCTCTCCATCCTGGGTCATTGCTACAGGGAAATCAGCTTCTCCATAGTTATCCTCTTCCTTATTAAGGTCAAGAACAACCTGCCCGTCAACTTTCCCAAAGGCACAGGCGGTAATGAGCCCCTTCATGGGAATCCCGGCATCTGCAAGGGCTATACTTGAAGCATTGATTGCTGCTGTCCTTGTCCCTGCATCGGCCTGAAGCACTTCAACAAAAATATCAATTGCTGTTTTAGGAAACAGCTCAGCCATAATAACAGGTTCGAAAGCTTCCCTGGAAACCTTTGAAATCTCGATGCTACGCCTGCTTGGTCCCGGACGAGCACGGTCTTCCACAGAGAATGATGCCATATTATATTTGTAACGGATAACCGCCGAATCTGCGCGCTGGCTGCGGCGGGGATGTGCTTCCCTGGGGCCAAACACGCCTACCAGGATCTTATTCCTGCCCCATTCAAGATAACATGAACCATCGGCTCGCGAAAGTACGCCGATCTCAATTTTCATGGGCCTTATCTCATCCGCGCGCCTCCCGTCAAGGCGCAGCCCATCATCGGTGATTAATTTATCAGATTTATCATTCATACTTAAATCTCCAAACAACTCCTAAACCAAATACTCTAGAGAAACTACCTAAAATTCCCCTGACTCTATCCGGGACTCAATTCTCAGGATCCAGCAGTACATCGATCTTCCGGTATATATCTTCGGAATGATCTTCCTTTGCCACATTCACACCAGTCTTCTCATTTTTAAAAAATTTAACGGTTTTTGACTCTTTCTGTTTCACCCGTTCATTTTTCAAAAAATTGTAGATCCGGTCTGTCAACCCGGAACGTTGGGCTTCAACTTCGATTTTTCGGAGGGCCTTGTTCAAAAGCTCTATATCCTCATCCTTCCCATCAATCCATATTCTGCCGTTCTGGCCTACGAAAATGCTGCAGTTTGTCTCTTTCTTCAGCATAGAGATCATGGAACCACCGCGTCCAATTACGCGGGGGACTTTTACAGGCTCAACTTCAACAATATGGCCTGTTTTGAGTTTATGAAGGTTAGGATCCCTCAGGGCAAGCTCTATTTTCATGGAACTATCCACATCTCTTACCCTGAGAATAACAGAGTCGCCTACGTCCAGAATTTCAGGCATTTCCCGGGATTCGACTCTTCTCGGATACTCAGATACGTGGAGCAAACCATCATAAGGAGCCGCAATATCCAGTATCCAGTTGGATGGAGTAACCACAATAACGATCCCTATCACCACATCATTTACAGAGGGGATATAAGCTCCCGCAAGTGGGATCACTCCAACTTTATCCTCTTTGAGGTTTTCAATACCACAAAGCGAAGAATAGATTTTGTCGTTCTTGACATACGTCCCGTATCCGGACTTTTTTGCATTCTCGGATAACAGGTCACCAGGGATCACTATTTTTTTATCCATCCAACATCCTCTTATAAAAGTTTAGTCTGAGCCTCTCCCTTCGTGAGATGATTTATAAGAGCGTAAAAATCAGTTTGGACTCCTGCAGGAATCCTTACAACTGCAATCCAGGAGCCGTCACGCTGCCATTCTTCCTTAGTAATGCTTCCGGCTTTGGAAATATCTCCGTATGCCTTCGGGGCATATTCGGGAGGGATTTTTACAGCAATATCGATTTCTTCAAAGCGTATCGGGATAAGCGGGCGAATGGCTTTCATTGTAATTGTTACCAGCTGATCCACACTTTTTAAAGGGTCTATATGCACCTTTGCCTCTTCCATCGCTCTTTCTATCCTTGCGGGAGGGTGAGGTGCTCTAGTCTGAGGGTTTATAGCATTTTTGGAAATGGTATAAATAACCTTTTTCTTTTTTTCTTCAAGCATTTGTTTTCTTTGTTCAGCGGTAAGCTGTAGCTCTCCGCTCTTCAGGATCACGGCAGCGATCTCAAGAGGATCGGTTGTCTGAAAAGAGTTGAGAATATCAGACTCTGCTGCCCGGTCCCCTCTGCTTGCATCTTCAAAGATAGTTTCAACTGCAAGAATGTCTTCGAGGTTTACTTCTTCGCCTCGCTTATAGGCCAGAGCCCCTTCGGGCTCGACCAGGACTTCGAAACGTTTGCTGCCTCTTTTAAGTCGGGCAGACACTGCCTCGTCCAGGGACACCATTTTCGAATACCTTCTCTAAAACCTAGGGTTTGAGAATCAGAATTTTTTGACTACTCATTCTCTAAATATTTATATGTTTTATTCTTTGTTTTCTGTTCCCTTGTGTTTCTCAAGGATCTGCTGAACATAGTTCTCTACTTCTTCAGGAACTAATTTTCTGAATTTCTTATCTTCAAGGGACACAACGCCCAATTCAAGGGTTCCTGCATCGAACTTGCCTTCAGCAGCTTTATAGAGCGCATCCATACCAAGGAGGATAGCATTGTCAATATTCATATCTTCCCTGTAGTCTGCCTCAAAGACCTCAACAACTGCATTCCTACCCGCACCTATGGCTGTTGCTTTGTACTCAAGAAGAGCGCCACTCGGGTCAGTCTCAAAAAGCCGTGGCTTGTTGTCGTCCACGCCTGCAATCAGGAGTGCAGTTCCGTATGGGCGAACCCCTCCATACTGGGTATATGTCTGCTTGTGGTCACAGATTTTCTTGGAGATAACCTCCACACCTATGGGTTCGTCATAAGAAACCCTGTTTACCTGGGCTTCTACACGGGCCCTGTCAACAAGAGAGCGGGCATCTGCCACAAGCCCTGAGGTTGCGGCTCCTATGTGGTCGTCAATCTGGAATATTTTTTCGATTGATTCAGCTTCCACAAGCCTGCTTGTTATTCTCTTGTCAACAAGCAGCACTACCCCATTGGCCGCCTTGATTCCTACGGCTGTTGTTCCCCTTTTGACTGCTTCGCGGGCATATTCTACCTGGAAAAGTCTTCCATCAGGGCTAAAAACCGTGATCGCCCTGTCATAACCCATCTGTGGTGCCATCTGCATATTCCGTATCTCCTTGCCTTAATTTATGTTTCATATTGTTTCAATTTTCCCGGCCAGAAACCTGTCATTTTTCCTTAGGGATCTCAAATCCGCAGAATCGTGTACCAGATCACCGCTCGCCCAGAAAGGCTTTGGTCAGTAAGCATTATACCTGTGCGGACAATCCTGAAAGCTCAGGACAGAAAGTACCAACTCAGTATTCAGCTAGGAAACCGATTTTTGATTCCCTATAACGT
The DNA here is from genome assembly GCA_030054735.1 of Methanobacteriota archaeon. Taxonomy (GTDB): domain Archaea; phylum Halobacteriota; class Methanosarcinia; order Methanosarcinales; family Methanosarcinaceae; genus Methanosarcina. The sequence continues at coordinate 8,865 of JASGVX010000024.1, forward strand.
ATTTCTTCCATATTAGAGTTTTTAGCCTTTTGCGGGACTTTCGATACTGAACTGATAATTTGGACGAAACCAGCGGAAAATACTCCGGCTACAGGGAGTTTAAAGGCACTTTTACCCAGTAAAGCACGTTTTCCAGGTATAGTCTGGATTAAGAACTTGAATTGTTCTTTACGAGTTTTTACTGAGTTTGAAGGTCCATTCTAATGTTAACTATGTCCGTAAATAAAGTGTATTTACTCAGTTATAATGCTTATGAGAGATTGGGGTTTTTCTGGAGTTTAATGCAAAATTTGAAACCTGTGAGGAAGAATTTACCTCTTCAGTCCCTCTAAACCGAAATATGGGAATGTTTTAGATCTGGATCCTCATATAACTCACGCTTAAACAACCAGGAGTTACTGCACAGACGTTCTTCTGTCAACAAGTTCTGCCAAGCAATATTATACTTTGTTGCACTAATATTCATTCATTATGGCTTATTTATTAGACAGCTCATACGACAACTCCTGCAGAATTCTGTCACTTTTTAAAATTCCTGTCACTTTTTTAAGACAGATATTCCGGGTCTTACTTCACATAAACAAGACCGGATATAAACAAGGCGACATATAAACCCTATGAGCCAGTTTATGTTAATAGTATGTGAAGAATACAGCATTCTGTATTCTTTGTTTAGGCAGGATGAGATACATATATCATCCTGATAAATTTTATTATGTTCATATAAATTCTGATTGGTTAACCCACATATATCGAGAAAGTGCAGAAAGTAATCCAGCATAATATTTAGAGCCTACATTCGGCAGGTCGACATTAAATATCATTAATATTATATCTCTTTTCTGATCTCCCATGGTAGAAAAAAACATCAGTAGAAGAGTTGAATCCTCCTTAAAACGTACAAAATTCTTAGGTCATC
>JASGVX010000025.1 GCA_030054735.1 Methanobacteriota archaeon
TTTGAAATGTTTATACTTCTAATTGGGGAATGGCTAAGAAGAAAGTTGAGGGTCAGAACAACAGTATGGTGTCTGAGATAATGGAGCTAGACTAAAGGTGGAGGAAAAATTTTAGCGAACTACTGAAGTTAGAAAACAGGCTGTCAAAAAGAAGTATTTATTTATTTATTTATTTATTTATTTATTTTATTTATTTTATTTATTTTATTTATTTTATTCAAAATTCACAGGAAGTGTTTGAAAGCCCTTTCAGGCTTATTCAAGCTTCCAGATTTTTCAAGATTAGATTTATCCGATTAGGCTTTACAGGTTATTTAAATATCTCGGGCACGATGCGCCGGGCAACTTCTTCATAAGCTTTGGATATATCGCCTTTGTCAAACCTGAAGACATCTTTGTCCATGGACTTACCGGTTTCCTTGTCCCAGAAGCGGCAGGTATCGCAGGAAATTTCATCGGCGAGAATAATTTCCCCGTCCTTTCTTCCAAACTCAAGCTTAAAGTCGGGAAGCAGGATGCCTTTCCCGTCAAGATAGGGCACAAGCAGCTCGTTGATCCTGAGCGCAAGTTTCCGGAGGGTTGCAAGTTCTTCACGTGTTGCAACACCAAGCGCAACTGCTATATCATCATTCAGCATGGGGTCTCCGTATTCATCGCTTTTGAAATCAAAGACAAGAACCGGGGACTTGAAAACACTGCCCTCTTTTATAGGGTATTTCTTTGTGATTGAACCTGCGGCAATGTTCCTGACAATAACCTCAATATTAATAATTTCAACTTTCCTTACGAGCATATCAATATCGGAAAGCATGCTGACAAAATGAGTTTTGATTCCGCCGGCTTCAAGCATCTCAAACATTTTCTTTGATATCTGAGCGTTATAGTAACCCTTCAGTTCCATCTCGCCTTTCTTTTCCCCGTTGAATGCAGTAAGGCTGTTCCGGAATTCAGCGATAAGAGTATCGGGATCATCTGTCTTATAGATGGTTTTTGCTTTCCCTGAATAGAGCTGTTCTCTTTTCATGTAATGGTCCTCTCTAGGGATAATTCTGGATTTCACGAAGAGATGGAGTAAATGAAAAGCCTTTCTGCTAAATAAACTTATCATTCGTAGCGTTTTTCTTATCCTTCTGCAGAGGTCTTCTTCCTGCTTCGCAAATTATATCTTTAAAGAGAACCCATTAGTAGAGGTTTAGCAACTTAAAAAAAGATTTAAGAACTTTCTGCTTTGCTTGCACACTATTTGATAGTGGCCTAATTAAGTATGAAATGGGTAAAAAACATGCCAGGCATTATACAAGACATCGTAGAATTGCTGCTTACTGCAGAGATTTATAACCGCTTTCCAGAACTGGATGTTAACGACCTTCCAAAAAACATCCGCAAAAATTACTGGAGCAGCGTGGAAAAAACAGTTCCCAAACCCATAATAGCTTCATTTGTCAGGATAGAAAAACTATTTGGGGTCAAAGATATAGAAAAAACTGTAAGGAATATACCTTTTATAGCTGTTGACAGGTCTCACTTTGAACTCCGCCTGAGCGCTTTTGAACTTGCCGCAGAATGGTTTGAAAATCAGGAGGGCTCTCTTGAGAAAATCGAAAACAACCCTGTTCTTGCCTATTATTTTGGGAAAATCCGAAAGCTAGAGGCTGCAAACTATGAAACGGCAAAAGCAAAGATCAGGCCAAAGGAAGTCGACAGGGAATGGATAGAATCTCTGATAGCTGAAATCAGAAAAGAAGACAAGAGCGAAGATATGCTTAAGCTCGTTGTCATTATCGCTCCTGAAGATGTCAAACAGAAGGTCAAGGACCTTGTGCTCACTGAAGAGCAGAAGGACGAAATTGAAAAAATAATGAAAGCTATCCAGCACAGGGAATACCTGCAGGAAATAGGCCTGCATGATATCGGTAAGCTCCTGTTTGTAGGGCCTCCGGGTACAGGCAAAACTTCAGTTGCCCGTGCGCTCTCAGAACAGATCTCCATTCCTTTTGTTGAGGTTAAGCTCTCAATGATTACGGACCAGTACCTCGGCGAGACTGCAAAGAATATAGACCGTGTTTTTCTTCTTGCAAAGAAATTGAACCCCTGCATCCTTTTCATAGATGAGCTGGACTTTGTTGCAAAAACCAGGACTTCAGACGAAAATGCTGCAATTAAGAGGGCGGTCAATACTCTCCTGAAAGCTATTGATGAAATAAGCCTGGTAGACGATGGTGTCCTCCTTATTGCCGCAACAAACCATCCCAGAATGCTTGACAGCGCTGCATGGAGGCGTTTTGATGAAATAGTCCATTTCCCTCTGCCTGACCTTAATATGCGCAAAAATATTCTGGATATTGTTACCAGACACATAGAAGGGGAATTCGATACTGCAGAGATTGCGGCCCTTACAGAGAGTTATTCGGGTTCAGACCTGCGAATGGTTATCAGGGAGGCTGTCCTGGGCGCACTTCTTGAGGAACGCAAGGTGCTTACCCAGGAGGACCTGCTGGAAGCAGTAAATTCCTTTGATCAAAGGGCAAACCTCAAGTCCGAAGAGTACATAGGGAAGAAATCCTCATGAGACTGACTCTGCTTGGGACAGGGGATGCAGTAGGGACCCCTAAAATCGGCTGTAACTGCCCGGCATGCGCTGATGCACGCGAAGGGGGAAAGAGCCAGCGCCTTCGTTTTTCTATCCTTGTGGAGTCTGAACAGGGTAAAATCCTTATCGATACAAGCCCTGATCTCAGGCAGCAGCTCCTCAGGCAAAATCTTTCGGGTATAGATGCCGTAATATGGACACATGGGCATTACGACCATTATGCAGGTTTTGGGGAGTTCTACCGGGTTCAAAATGAAGTAAATGTTTATGGAATTCGAGAAACTTTGGACTATATAGACCAGTACGTTTCTTTTCTGAACCCCAGGTATCATTACGTAAAACTCTATGAACCCTTTGAAATAATCGGCCTTCAATTCACACTTTTTAAGGTTACGCACCCCCCGGTAGAAACACCTGCAGGAGAGGAGTTATCATCCGTGATGGAAATGCCAGCAAGGTTGTGGTTACCGGTGATACTAACCCGGATATCCCTGAAAAAAGTCTGGAGTTAATGAAAAACCCTGACCTTCTTATTGCAGACGCTATAGTCCCTCCACACATCCATATCAAGAAACATATGAACTCAGAAGAAGCTATGGCACTCGCACAAAAACTCAATGCAAAAGAAGTAGTTCTTACTCACCTCAGCCATCTCTTCCGTCCCCACCATATTGAATCTATGTTTTTACCCCTGGGGTATGACGGGCAGGTCTTTGATTTTTAAAGAGATCTTTGATTTTTAAAGATTTCTCATTTTTTTCTTAAGTGTACTTTACTTCAGGCTGTCTCAAAAATAAAGTTAATTCTAGAATAGTGTCAATTTTCTCCACTACAAGTCTAATTTATATTTAAATTTCTCTATTTTAAATGAACCTGTTCTTAATGTTAACGTATCTCATTATCCAATTGTAGAAATGCTTTGAGTTTTGAGACAACCTGATAAGAATATTTTTTGTTAAGGTTATTTTTTCTTTTTAAATATTTTTTCTTATTTACTTCTCTTTTAGAGTTTTTAATTCAGAAAGCACCTCTTCAACATGCCCTGCGACTTTAACGTTATCCCATACCTTTAGAATTTTTCCTTCAGGATTGATAAGGAAAGTTGTCCGGACAACCCTTATAACCTCCTTGCCCTTGAAATGTTTGGGGTGCAGGACATCATACTTTTCATGTACTTCCTTTTTCTCGTCGGAAAGCAGTTTTATTTTAAGCTCTTTCTTTTCTATGAATTTTCTGTGTGACTCCTCACTATCCTTGCTGACTCCCAGAATGACTGCATTTTCAGCTTCGAAATCTTTTTTAAGGCTGCTGAAGTTTTTTGCTTCCAGGGTGCAGCCAGGAGTATTGTCCTTTGGATAAAAATACAGGACTATCCATTTTCCTTTGAGGTTTTCAAGACATGTTATGTTCCCTTCCTGATCCGGAAGGCAAAAATCAGGTGCAACCTGTCCTGACTCCAGAGATGTTTTTGCCATATTTTTTCCCTCGCAAGTCCGTATATTTTATACGCGCTACTGAGTTGAATATTTAAAGTTATATATCTTAGTTCTATCATAAAAATTATATTTTTAATGTATTTCTTGTCGAGTTATTTTTCATTATATTATTTATTTTGCCCCGCTTCATGTCTCATTTTTTCGGTTCATCCTTTTCTCCTCAGAGGTAAAACTGCCGCTTCAAGTGCAAGAATAGGGCCAATGAGCCAGCCTGTCCAGAGTAAAAGACCTGTAAGCCCCCGGATTAAAAAGTAAAACTATTTCCGTATTGATTTTTCACCAGATCTTTCATCCTTCAGACCCAGGGCCAGGGCTATATAGGTATCAGAAGCTGAAGTTAGAACCAAAACCTCAGACTTAAATTCAGGCATATAACTGATTTAAGGTCTAAATGTGTAAAAAATGAGTAAAGTTTACTGCCGAAAACCCTTTTTAAAATGCATTCTAAGTTCATCTTATGAGAATCTGGGACATACCTCCCGAGAAAATGTGCCGGCAGCACCTTCTCGGAGAGCACCGTGAATTACATGCCCTGTGGTCCATAATAACCAATAACAAGAAAGCTTATGCACAGCACCCCGAGACCCTTCGCTGGAAGGGGAAGCTAAAAGCTCTCTATCTGCGGCACGAAGCCCTGGTCAATGAAATGACATCGAAGAATTATAAGCATCATACCCCTCTTGACCCTTCTCTTGCAACAGGAAAAGCTGTGCAGGACGAGTTTGTGAATACATGTGAGGAACAGATCCGGATCCTGAAACAAAAAGGATGTGAGTGCAGGGTCTGACTGTAAGTTTCAGAAATCTGCACGGATTACAGCCGGGGTAAAAGGGAATAAGGAATATACTTTGAAGGCAGATACATTGTGATTTTTGGGGTGATTATTTTAGGGGTAAATGCCTGCTCTTGGCTGTGTTTCCTCCCAAAATCTTTCCATAATCCGAAGACTAATTGCTATTCATAGCTAATTAATAATGGGTTTTTACATGGTTAAAGGATCCTGTCGCGGTGTTTTTTGGACAGCTCAAAGCTTTATTTTAATTAAGAAATTGAGACCATGGACAGGGGAAAAACCTTACCTGGGAAGACTGGGAGCGCTACGCAGAAAAGTACGCCCTTATTTTCAGGTCTCAGGGGTTCGTGCATGGAGACAGGTTTATTTTCTGCGCTTCTTATGACATGTTTGTGGGGCAAATACAAGACCGTTGCCGCAAGGCATCTGGGCATGAGCATTACCCACGAGGGCAAGTGCACTTTTCCTCTGCATATTATTGAAGCCTACAGGCAGACAGGCATAGAGGCAGCGTATTCAAGCTCCTGAACCTTGCCCGCAGAATGAAGGCTGAGGTTATTGACCTCAGGCAGTTGGGCATAAACAAACTGGTTGTGGGAGCTGAAGCTTTTGCTGACGAGTCAAGAAACTATCTATCTGAAATCTGGAGCTGTCCTGTATAATATAATATTAATGATTATGTGAAAAAAAAACATATATAGTATTACTTATATTAAGTTTATGTATTCTCATTTGAATGAATAATAAATTACTCGGTAATACAGCGGGAACAGAACTTATGAGGATAGGAGTCTCCCTACCCAATACACTTCTTGATAAATTTGATGAAATTATTGAAAAAAGAGGTTACTCCTCCCGTTCAGAAGGAATAAGGGACTCCATCAGGAGTTATATCTCTTATTATGAGTGGATGGGCGACATTAAAAGTCATCGTGTTGGGGCGATAATGTTTATAGAATAATTAGGAGGATTATGTGGAACGCCGAAAACCAATTACAGTTAAAGTTATCATCACAGTATTGATTGTCATATTCAGTAGTTCACTAATTTTTTACTTTTCCTTAAACGATGTTTTCCGATACCTTTATATACTATGAAAACGCCGCCGTATGTCTCTTTTCACATCTAAATCTAGATATGGTTCAAGAATCGAATT
>JASGVX010000026.1 GCA_030054735.1 Methanobacteriota archaeon
TTCGGCATGTCGACATTTAATTTTTCATAATTTCTGTTGATGGTGATTTTGAAATTATACACAGTATTTGTACGTAACTTTTAGGTTTACATATGGTCAATTAATAATATCTCATACTAAACTTTTAAGAAAAAATGATTCAGAATTAATATATGTGGTGATAGTTGAGCCACATCATAAGCAAAATTTAATCTCATTTCTAGAAAGGGGATACCATAAAACGACATCAAGAAAAATGTTCTGATTTTTAATGGCGACCTGCCGAATGTAGATAAGAAGCGTAAAACCAATCCATTTGCCCCTTGTAGCAAATTCTCTGAGCAGGACTCAGGTACTCGGCCTGACAATGGATATGAGAAGTTATAGAAGCCGTCAGAGTGCAGAAAAGCACAGACTTTACTGGTACAGGACATGTAAAAGCAGTGGGGTTTGTGGCTCTTATGGAATAGGACTACTTCTAACAGGGATCATATAACTCCTGAAATAGATAGAAAAAAGAAAAAAAAGAAAAGAAAACAGAAATGAAAGTTTTCAATTCTGCTTTCTCAAAATAAGAGACCCCAGATAACCTGTTACCGAAAACAATACTATCAGCACTAATATTGTCTTTACTCCTCTACCTGTTATTCGTATATCAGTCTCACTGGCTATTGAAGAGGCTCCCAGTTTAGAACTGCTTCCATTCACGGATATTGTTGAAGACTTCAGGGCATCAGAGACTTTCTTGTACGGCAGATTCCAGAATAATGCTTCTATCCCATCTGAACTCTCTGTTGGTGGTACTGTTGATGGTATTATCGAAGCCTCTTCGGCTTTTTCTATTGCTTTATTTTCTCTGGGAAGGGCAGTTATGACAAAGGGCGAGAAACCCGGAGTTTCAGCTTCAAAATAGGTGTACCTGTCATCTTCACCTGACGTGCGGGTAGAAAGTTCTTCCCATTTTCCACTGCTAAACCTCCAGAGCTTTATCGAAGCTGAATCCACGTCATTTGAATTAATCCATCTCTTTTCAACCCTGAATCCCAGAACCGCATTTTCAATATTCTCAGGGCTTGCAGTACCTTTGTTCCCTACCCAGACATTCAAGTTTTCATAAACCTTGCCTGAAGGTAGCTCAGGTACAAGCGTGGACTTTTTCTTTAACATTTCGACAATAGTTGTGGTCTTTCCTGCGCTACGTCTGGGGTCAAAAGCAACATAAGTTATGCAGGTTGCGTTTTTCGGGAAGGTGAACTTAACATATTTTCCACTGATAATAAACTGCTGTGAAAGCTCTTTTATCCTAACATTGTTTGCAGGCTCAGGAGAACCACCGCCTCCACCCCCACTGCTTCCGCTTGAACTGGAAGAGTCTGAACTGGAAGAGTCTGAACTGGAAGAGTCTGAACTGGAAGAGTCTGAAGCGGAAGAGTCTGAAGCGGAAGAGTCTGAACTGGAAGAGTCTGAACTGGAAGAAGAGTCAGCACTATTTACGCTAAATGTTATTGTTTTTTCATTATTCCTTTCATTTGATTCAGAGACCTTATTTTCAGTATCTACAATTGCTTTTATATCCATATTTCCAGAGACCGTCGGTACCCAGTTGAATGTAATAGAGGTATTGGAGCCGGCTTTAAGCTCTGGGATGAGATAAGAGTACACTTCATTCCCACTAATGTAGCATTTCACCGTGCAGGCTTCAGAAGGTCCAGAACCCATGTTCGCAGATGTAATTCTGAAAATTATGTTTTCATTCTCATGCGGGTTTACGGGACTCCATGAAATACCCTCAATTACCAGGTCAGGATTTGTGGGTTTCCTGGAAATAGTCCCGCTGACAATCTGTTCAGCAAAGCCGAGGCTCTCATGGTCTGCAGAAATCCTGAGAATACAGGGCGCAGGTGATTTGTCTGTGTTGACATTGGTGGGTATCCACTGGTTTGAGAATATGCCATCGCCTGCCACAGTGTCCCCGTGTGTGCCATCGTCAAACAACTGGAGTTCAGGGTCTCCATTGCTGAAGCTAGTTTTTATATATTTTAAGCCAGAACTCCGAACCCGGCTTCCGGAACTATTCCTAATATTGACACTGATAAGTTCAGGAGTTCCCTGAATCACATTAAAATTCAGTTTTGGAGAGAGTATATTTAAATAGAGATAATCAGTCTCCTCTGGAGGTTTTACAACTTCAGTACCTTTCACATCCCAGACTGCTATTTGTCCTACACCAGCTATGGAAGCAGTCACTTGGTACGAACCCGACTGGAAAACATGGTTGAAAGTTGCAACATTGCCCACGCCAGTTGGTAGTGTTGTAGAAATTCCATTCACTGTCCACGTAACACGCGTTGATTCGTTTAAAGGAATGGTAAATGATTGATTTTGACCCACTGTTCCTGTAACAGTAGAATTCTGTGAGGGGATAATATCTCCTATTATATTAGGGGCTGCATTTGCAGTCCCGCAGAATAATAGTCCCAGAACCAGAATTGCTGTATATATTTGTAGCCAATATTTTTTCATATTTTATCCTTCTGAACCCATGAATAAAATGTATAGTTCTGATCTGACAAATTTATCCTGAAGTTTGTTCTATTTTTGAAGTAGTGTGAGCTTTGTAAGTCATTGTCTCTGATATTTTTCTCACTTACGGGTTCCGTCAGAAGCAAATTCCTACATATAAACATTATAATTGGGAGATAAAGCAATATTCTTACCTTCCGAACTTCATGAAAAGTCAGAAACGCATTCAACGCCCTTTGTTAACTCCATCTCGTTATCCCCATTAGAATACACAATCCACAACCTGTCGTATCCGGTCCTACCGGATATGGAGGCTATTTTGCTTCTATCCGTTCCTGATGGTGCCGGAATAGGGAACACCAGTAGCAAGAAAGATACATCAAGAAAGACACTGTAAGGAAATCTGATAGTTTTAGAAATATTCTCATAACCCACGCCCAGGGGTACTATTAAAATTAATTGAATATTTACTACAGTCATCTAAATGATGTCTAAGAAACTTATATATCTAACAGAAACATAGTTACTTATAATAGATATGAAACTAATGTCAGCGAACAGTTAGACTGTAATCAAAGTTGTGCTGGCGCACCCCGTAGCAAGCTAGCGGGGTATTCGACTATAATAATTGAGTTTTAAAATGCTTCGTTTTTAATTTTGGTACTTAATTTCTATATTTTTTAGTTCTGTGTTTTTGCTTACTGTTCTACTGTAATTTTAGTCACATACTTTCAATCTGTTTCTCAAGTACTGATTTTTTTCCTTGAATTCTGATTATTTCTGTAATTTAAAGTTCCGGTTCTCAGAAAACTTTATTTATTTTTTTAGCAATACATATATTGGTTCAAACATAATAGAAGGAAAACTTACTTTTTATAGGAAGTAAGAGATAAACTTACTATAATTGATTTAAATATATTTGATTAATTCAGGCTAATCGAATTTAAAATATATTTACTGTGACCAAAGATGTGATAGTATGGAAAATTTACCTACCGGAGTAGAAGGATTGGATTTATTGTTGGATGGAGGGTATCCTAAAGGAAAGAGTATTCTTGTTACCGGACCTCCGGGTACAGGGAAAACTATTCTAGGGCTTCACTTCCTTCACAGAAGCTGCCTGGACGGCAGAAAATGCATACTTGTTCTTACCAGAGAACTTAGTGAGGATATACTCGCTCAGGCACGCAGCCTCAAACTTGACCTTGATCCTTTCCTTGAGAACGGGCAGCTCAGCATCAGGAATATATTTGAAGACAAAATAAACAAGATCAAAAGCGTCTCTAAATTCGGAAAAGGGCTCAGTGCCGTGGATACGGACATAATCGAGTACTTAAGTTCCATGTCTTCGGAAGTTGATGTTGTGGTAATTGACAACATTGGAGTAATGGCTATAAACCACGATATGAGGGAGTTTGCAGATAAGTTCAGTTCAATAAGTATTATCCTCCTGAAAAACGGATGTACAAGCCTTTTTATTATGGACGTGGACTCTTACAACATGACCCAGAAGCTTACGGGTTATATGGTTTTCGGGCTGGTAAGACTTATAACACAGGAGAATTTCAGTTCTGGAAAAACAAAACAGTATCTCTATATTGAAAAAATGAGGAACACACCAGTCCCGGTAAAATATTCCCTTTTTGACATCACTTCTCATGGAATCCGAGTTATCTCAGGCATGAAATAACCGTAATTTGGCCTGATATAATTTTATTTCTCCTTTTTAATCAGGAAGGAGCAACTAACCCACTTCCCGCAGTAAATTTTCTCATAATCACATTTTTCCTGCTATAGATTTTCAATAAAAGGGAATATTATACTGCCCTGATTATGCTGCTCTGATGAGAAATTCACAGTAATCATTTCTGTTTCCGATAGTTTTTAGAGCTTCAAGCCTGCTGCCAGAATCTACTTTCAAAGTTATGTTTGAAAATATTTTCCTGGTAAGTGTGCAGAGAATTGGATTTTTGCGGGCTTCTTCCCCTTTCCAGGGGCATTTTGTTCCTTTGACTATCCAGAGATTTCCATTTTCGCCTATGCTCGAGGAAAAACTTCCGCCAAGCTGGTTCATTATTTCGGCACAGACATTTCCTGCGTAAGCCAGGTCCATTTCCCTTTCTTCAAAGTTGTACATACCAAGAAGTGTCTTTTCTACCATTCCTGTCATCTGGTTTATTATAACTTTCTTTTCTTCATTCGAGACAGACTGAAGTAGGGTGGGAATTATGGCTGTAAGTATACTCTGTATCCTGTTTTTTACTTCAAGGCTGTCCCGTTCAGCAACCAGCCTGTCATGGAGGTACTTGACTCTGAGAAGTGATTTCACCCTGGTCTTTAGCTCAATCCTGTTAACAGGTTTTGTAAGGAAATCATCGGCTCCAGCCTCAATCCCTCTTATCCGGTCTTCAATCTCCGATAGAGCTGTAAGCATAATGACAGGAATAAACTGGGTTTTGGGATTTTCCTTGAGAAGTTTGCAGACTTCATAGCCGTTGATTTCAGGCATCATAACATCAAGAAGGATAATATCGGGTTTTTCATCTTTAACCATCTGGAGTGCTTCCTTTCCGCCGTAGGCGCAGATAACTTCATAAGTTTCAACTGCAAGGTAAGCTTCTATCAGTTCTACATTTTCCTTTATGTCATCCACAACCAGGACTTTTGCTGTGTTTTTCTCATTCAACAAGGTTTTCCCCCTCAGCATCACGAATCTTGATCCCTTCAGATGTTATTTCAAAGATCGACATATCGAGAGAAATTGGAGTGCTGCGCATCTTGGGGATGTACAGATAGCGCTCCATTTTTCCCAGGTAAGCATTCTCTTTCACCAGGAGACGAATAGAACCATAGACCGAGTACTCAGCAATCTGATTTGTTAGATTGTGTGCTGATTCATCCATGATTAAAAGGGTGGTGCAGCCTTTTTTTCTCACAAGGTAGTTCAGCCCGTCAAACTGGTCCCTCAGCTTTTTTATGGGAACTCTCAGAGCAAGGGTTCCCAGGTTATCTATGACAAGGCATTCTGTTCCATCACGTATGAATTCTATAAGGTTCGGAATTTCGATGTCAAAGCTTTCAGGTTTAAAGCCATACCTTGTCTGGCCTATGATTTCTGAGCGGCTCTTAAATATGTTTTCTATGGTGAGCTGCCCGCTCTCATAGTAAGGTTTAATGTCATGCCCAAGTAATTCTGCCTGGTAGAGAATATCTTCAGGAGTTTCTTCAGTTGCGATCATCAGGCACTTTCGTCCTTCAACACAGTTCCTGTGAAGGAAATGGATTCCATAAATGGTTTTCCCACTCCCTGCTACACCTGTTATCAGGGTTACTTTATTCTCTGGATAACCCCCGCTTAATTTTCTATCCAGTTCTTCTATTCCTGTTGAAACTCTCTCCATTCTGATATCCCCTCACTCTTCTACTCACTCTTCTACTCACTCTTCTATATACTATGCCCTGTCTCTGAAATATAAAAGTCTTATATTCTTCTTTTATCTGTATCTTATTATTTAGCCTATTCAACTTCATAAATATTTTCATTGTATAGCAGTTTTTAATATTTCTCCTTTTCTTTTCCGTCCTTTTTTCTTAATTTTGAGAGAAACCTTTAATTATGGATAGTTACTATCAATACTGCGGCACCGCGGGCTCGTGGGGTAGCCAGGATATCCTAATGGGCTTCGAAGTAATATTTTATGCGAAGATACCCATCGACTCGTGTTCGAATCGCGGCGGGCCCGCTAATTTTTGGTTAAGTTTTTTAATTTCAATATAAATTATTACGCGCTCTGATTGAAACTCGTTTTAGAAAAGTTCTCTGTTATTTATTTAAAAATGTTCTGTCATTACATGTAAGAAACATTTGCCGGTTTTTTCAAAAAACCGCCGGAGCTACAAGAAGAGGTCTTACAGGATGAAAAAGTCTGAATTTCCACTGAGAATAAAATGGATTGATATAAAGAACCCTAAAGATATGGAGGATGCTTTCTACGTCCGAAGAGAGGTTTTCATAGAAGAGCAAAATGTGCTTGAAGAAGAGGAGTTTGACGAAGCAGACCTGGTGTCTCAGCATATAGTCGTTTACGCAGATGACAGGCCGGTAGCTACAGGCAGGATTTTTAAATCTGAAAACGGCTGGCTTATTGGAAAGATTTCAGTCCTGAAAAAATGCAGAGGAAAACAGGCAGGAAAGCTCGTTGTGGAGAAACTTATAGAAAAAGCTGTCGAACTCGAGGCAAGAGATATCCACATCCACGCACAGACCCATGCAGTAGGTTTTTACGAGAAGTTTGGGTTTGTTGCCTATGGTGATAGTTTCCTTAAAACTGGCATAGAGCATATCTCAATGGTAAAAAAGATCTGAGATCCTGACATTGATGTCTATCTGAGATATATGGTTCTGTTCTCAACTTTTAGGGATAACAAATATATAATTTCAAGTATTTCTATTTTCACTCTATTATTGCTGGCTGTACTTATTGCACAAAAAAGGAATCATAATTAATGTTACGTACAAAGTATCCTGAAGAAATTGAAAATCAAATGAAATCATTTTTTGATTCTTTGAATGAGAAAGACAGAAGAAGATATGCCGCCATCGAATCAATAAAGTTAGGTCATGGTGGACAAAAATATATAA
>JASGVX010000027.1 GCA_030054735.1 Methanobacteriota archaeon
TAGAAGAGGATCCGGTGGTCAAGCCATACCCGGATTACGAGATCGAAAAAAGCGTCACAGATGTTAACTGCAGAGGACCTGCTGCAAATGTGACAAAAGCTGGAGATGTGATCAAGTACCAGATTAAAGTAACAAATACAGGAAATATTGGCCTGACTAATGTATCTGTCACTGACCCGCTGATTAAAACGCTGAAAGGACCGGTGGAATCAAAGAATGTCAATGGAATTCTGGATATAGGAGAGATCTGGACTTACACTGGCTGCTATAAGGTTGCACAGGAAGACATGGAGATCAACAGTGAATGTAATAGAGGAAGTTTGATGAACGCTGCACTTGTAGGCTGTGACTCAGATACCATAAGCAAGTGTTATGGCTACATCGATAATGTGGGGACGGTAAACTGCGATCAGCTTGACCCGAAATCTGATAATGTAAGAGTGATAATAGAAAAAGTATCCACAGAAGAAGATTCGGTAGAAGAAGATTCGATAGAAAAGAAATCCGATTACAGTATATATAAATCAATAATTGGAGTCGATGAAGCCGGAGATTTCGTAATCAACGAGCCTGGAGATATAATAGAATACCAGATAATTGTAAAGAATGAAGGTAATGTAAACCTAACAGGTGTTACGGTAAGCGACCCAATGATTACACTGGCAGGTCCGATAGGGGACGATCTTGATCCTGAAGTGTTAAATTCGGGCGAGACCTGGAAATTCCTCGGAAACTATACGGTAACCCAGGATGACATAGAAAGCAATGGTGGAGGAGACGGGTACATCGAAAACATGGCAACTGTAAGCTGCAACGAGCTTCCTTCTGTGAATAGCAGTGCAAAACAGCCGATCTTTATTGCCCTGTACGATGCTCACTCTGGAAGTGGTGGCACTGGAAACGCACGTGTAATCTCCAAATCTACTAAAAACACAGTAATGGGCGAAAAAACAGAAGAAAACACAAAGGAAGATATTGAAGGCAATATACAGATTGAACCTGATATTGAAAGCTTTGATCAAAAAGACGGAGGTATAAAATCAAACATTGAAAAGGGAGCTGAACAGGAAAAGAATGCAAGCGCGCCTGGATTTGAATTAATTTATTGTATAGTCTGGATGATTGCGACATTCCTGTATAAAAAGAAGTAAAAAAAGAGCTAAGCAGATAAAAAGATTAAAATAAGCTCTTTCAGAAAAAATTAGATGAAGGCTTAAACCTTCATCTAATTTCAACAGTTCACTAAAATGTCGGAAAGATCACCTGAGAAACTGGCTGGTGTTCTTATATTTATCCGTGAATTAGAAGGCTCTCCCGGATAAATGGAAATATTTCTCAGATCGGCAGATCCGTTTCAAAACCGATCTGCTTCTTTTACTCTCTCGAGTTTCAGCCTTCAATTTTCTTTTTAACCGCTGCAGCGGTGTTTTCCGGAGAACCAGTTTCCCAGAGTTTCCTGATTTTTACACTCCTGAGGGCTGGCATTAAAGCATTTATTTTTTCCTGCACGGCTGCAAGCGCCTCTTCATCAGTACAGGGAGGTTCTATGCCCATAAACTTCTGTGCTTTGAGGTTTTCCGTCTTCCTGAAAACTGCACGGTCAACCCCATTCATGACACTGGTTTTCAGGGAATCGATTAGATCTTTCCACTGAGTTGACAAGTGAGTCTCAGGAATATCGCTGTGGTGGACATCGGTCCTTTCCACTTTTATAGCAGCAAGGTGGCAGGCTTTCACGCAGGCCCCACAGTACATGCAGAAATCTTCGGCAAAAGCTATCTTTCGCGGGTTTTTTGCATCAAAGTTTCCATGGATATAATGTCATTCATCCATCCTGCAGCCTGCAACAAGCACGCCGTCAGCCCCGCCTTTCAGTGCTTCAGTTCTCCGGTCCCGAGCAGCTGCATAACTTTGGATGTACAGGCACTTTTCTGGGCTATGGAAACCTGAATTTCTTTGGGATCCGAGGCGCAGCCTGCAGGGAAGACTCCGCTTCCCGGCGCTTCTACTGGGAGCATTTTCGGATTTGCGCTTCCAAAAAAACTGTCAGGACGCTTGGAAAGGTTAATTATTCTTAGGACTTACGCACTTGAAATGTAAAATCAGACACATGCGGGCTCGTCAACATTATTTGAGTTTATACAGTTAAGTCACTTCCGCTCGTGGTTTTTAATTCAACTGCGTAAGTCCTATATTCTGTCTATTCCTTCTGCAGCTTTGTTTGGCACGTATCCAGTGGAAAGCACGATAAAGTCGTGAGCTTCTTCTTCAACTCTGGACCAAGGCCATTTTACACTATTATTCATTTCTAAATAAGTTTTAATAGTTGTATGCCGATTATCTTTTGGAAATTAATGGAAAAGAAGTCCACATAGCAGACATTAATTTCAAAGCTCACGTCAGTAGCGATTGACTTTGAATTTATTGGAAAAAAGGTGCTCAGAGCCTGAATTTGCCCCTAAACAAGTTCAAAGAAAAAATTTTGAGTATGGTATGTTTTTTTAAACATATTGATTTTCTTTGAACTTATCCCGTAACATAATCCTGCTTTATGAAACTAAAATTTGGGGATGTGCATTATGTATAAAAGTCACATAAATCTCACTTTCCTAAGCAATTTATTGACTGCTTTGATAGCAGTTATGGACAAAACAGCAACAGTAAAGAAGATGCTGATGAACATTCATTTGCGTCTTGGCACCTTCCATCAAAGACCTATGTTCTCTATCATGCTCACATTAATCTTGAGTATGATAATCTTGATGGGTACGGTACCCTTTGAAGCGCAGGCTTCCAGGGGTTCGTATGCATTGAAATGGTATGCATCTGATCCTTCTGTGAACAGGGCTCCATATTTGCCTACTTATGAAAAACTTACTCCAGCTCAACTTCCTTCTCCAGGTACTGCCGGAAGATATGCAGATCCTCTTGCAAATGCCGTTGTTTACGACCCCACTCGTCCTTCTTTAGACGCTGTGACGTCCCTTACTCCAGAAAATATGGCTCTCGGGCAGGTAGTCCCATACCAGATGTTAATAACTGTCATAGGCAGTACGGCTCCTGAAAATGGAGTTATCAGTTTCACAACAAGTTTCGATACCCATACTACAGGGGGTTCCAATTTTGGTTTTGATCCTATGTATATGGTATATGCAGCTTTTGTTGATACTGCAGATGCCGGTACATATGATCCTTTAAATAATGCCAAAGTGGATAGTTTTACTTCCATTCTCACAGGAAGCGGTTCTTCTCAGAAAATTCAGGGCACATTTATTGTATCAGGCCTTAATGATGGTGATAGTGTAGTTGTTGAGATTTGGGTTGTCCTGAAATCTAATATCCCTGCAGGAACCTCAGGCAACGTGCAAACAAGAGTTCTAAGCGCGCAGACTGCCACGGGAGATTCAATCAATGTAGGAGGACAAACAGTTCCCCTTTTGAGGGTAGGAGATTTTTTCAGCTCCAAAGCCGACGTTTCAGTTGTGAAAACTGACAGTCCTGACCCTGTGATTCAGGGGCAGTTTCTCAATTATAGTATAGTAGTGAAGAACAATTCTCCTGACACTGTCGCAAACGGGGTTGTGGTCAATGATGTACTACCAAGCAACACGACTTTTGTTTCAGCTTCAGGTGCCTCTTACACAATTAGCGGGCAAAGTATCAGCTTCAATCTTGGTGCATTAAGCCCAGGTCAGGCAGTGATAATCCCCATATCCACTAAAGTTTCCAGTACAGCATGGGCCCTTAACGATACTTCAACGAATCCAGAACAAGGCAGTTCAGGCACCCAGCCTACTCTATATGACCTTTTAAATAGAGTCTCAATTAATGCCATTACAAGCGATCCCAACATATCTAATAATAATTACTACCAGCCAACAAACGTTTTACCGTTAAATCCGGCTTACATTATTAGTAAAAAAGTTACTGATGTTGCAGGACAGGGACCTAAAGGGTCTATAACAACAGCAGGAGATACGATAACTTACCAGATTACCGTTACGAATGCAGGAAATGTTGACCTTACAAATGTAACCCTTGATGAACCCCTGATAAACCTTACAGGACCATCAGGAGATTATGCACCAACTGGAATCCTGAATGTTGGAGAAATCTGGACTTATACTGGGAATCATACCGTAAGCCAGACTGATATAAACACCGACGGTTACGGTGATGGATTATTGAGTAACACAGCAACTGTTTACTGTGATCAACTTGATCCAAAATCAGATACTGCTGAAGTACCAGTACAATCAACTCCTGTTTATCTTATTGATAAAATCGTTACTGATGTTGCAGGACAGGGACCTGCAGGAAATGTGACAAAAGCTGGAGATATTATAGCTTACCAGATTACCGTTAGGAATGCAGGAAATGTTGACCTTACAAATGTAACCCTTGATGAACCCCTGATAAACCTTACAGGACCTGCAGGAGATTATGCACCAACTGGAATCCTGAATGTTGGAGAAATCTGGACTTATACTGGGAATCATACCATAAGCCAGACTGATATAAACACCAACGGTTACGGTGACGGTTTAATGAGTAACACAGCAACCGTTTACTGTGATCAACTTGGTCCAAAATCAGATACTGCTGAAGTTCCAGTGAAAGCAACTTCTGCTTATCTTATTGACAAAATCGTTACTAATGTTGCAGGCCAGGGACCTGCAGGAATTGTAAGATCAG
>JASGVX010000028.1 GCA_030054735.1 Methanobacteriota archaeon
CACAGCAGCAACTATAATCACTATTACGATCATTATGTTTTTGTTCAAAATCACAACTCCTATTTGAAATTTGATTTATATCAATTTGATATTAATATCATGCAATATATACTATAAAAAAATTATGATATGTATTAATAATTGAATAAGAAAAAATTATATTATAATAAAGAATAGTAATAACAAAAATAGGTGAACACTCTTTTCCTACTCTTACAATGCCAAAAAGTATTTTGATTTAGAATGAAATTGTCTTATTTTCAGCAATAATCTAGTGTCTCGTCAGCATCGGTATATCGTATGAATTCAAGTGTAGCTATTTAGAATCATTAAACCTTTGAAGATTGACACAACACAAGTGTCTAGAAAATTTAGTCCTGAGTCCTCAGAATTAAAAAAAGGAATACGAATGAATTATTGTTCAAGTATTAACGCCCAGTAATTAAATTGCCACAACACTAGTTAACTTTAGAAGCATTGACAAAAGAGGACAAGAAAACTATCAATTTTGGGAGCGCTGAAGTTACTGAATGTTCATTCCATTACATACTTGAAAGTACCTTAATCTCCCTTGGAAGATATTTTTTGAGATCTGTTTTCAAATCCTCCAGTTCTTTGTCAGAAACCACATCTGGACGCATCGTATTGGCTACTACATATAAATCATATATAGACATCATGGCTTTTTTACTCTCTCTAAAAGTCCTGGAAAAAGAAGTTTATTACCAGGCCTGGAGATAAATAAATATTTACCAGATCCAGCTCTGAAAGTCCTCCCTTTTCAGAGCTTTCCTAAAAAGAAAAGGTGGACAAAAAAGGATTCAAAATTAAAAAACTTTGCTTTCTGCTAAGAGTTGTTAGCTCTCCCGATAAGGATATTTATTAATAATCCTGTGAAAAGTCTATATTATGACTGTAATGGGCATAATCGGCTGCAGGGTGTTTGAGGATGAAATTGTCCATGTGCTTTCAAATGACCCTGAAGTTGAAAGGATTTACCTCGTAAAAAACAAAGAAAATATCGGCCTCCTGAATAAACTTAGAACTCAGGGGTTTGAGCCTGTTGTACTGCCTATTTACGAGATAAGGGACTGCCTGGAGCAAAGGAATAATGAATTCAGTGTAATTGTCCAGCTCCAGGAAATTGGACTACACATAGACCCGGCAAGGCTAAAAAATCAAACATATACAAACCTGAACCAGATGGTCGGGATTGCAGACGGGATACTCCTTTTTTACGGAGTCTGCGGGCGTGCATTTTCGAGAGTGAAGGAAGATTTTCCACATACAAATTCTCTACAACTGCTGGAGGACAGAAGCACAGGCGAATCGAGCCTGCCTCTCGTAGACTGCATTGCAGTAGCCCTTGGAGGGAACTCCCGATATCTGGAAACTCTAAAAAGATATAGTGATGCCTTTTTCCTGACCCCAATGTGGGCCGTAAACTGGAGAAGTGCTTTCAGAGGGGATGATAAATGTGGTTTTGAGTTCACCCCTGAAAGCCTAAGAAAACTCGGGTATAGAAAAATCGTACGTGTCAACACAGGGCTTTCCTATGAACCTGATTTTGAGAAAAAGATCGAAGAATTTGCTTCTAACTTCGGTTTTGAGGTCATAGAACTGGAAGGAAGTACTGAAACAGCGCAAAAATCATACAATGCAATGCAAAATATTCTGCTCAGGCCGCTTAAATCCTGATATTATTTTTAAACGAGTTAAAAGAGGAAATCATTCTAAAACTCAAAATTACCTGTAACTATTCAGCTAGCCTTTAAAATTACTTCTCTAAATTGTTACGCTCAACGAAGGAGAGCGGCCTTTAGCAAAAATTTGCACAAATGTTTTTAAGAAAATTACTTCAGATAAAAAATAGCCTAAATTTTATAATAGTTATTTAGTGAAATGATCATTATTTTGGAACTCAAGGAAAAATGTAGAAAAGGAAAAGAACCTAAAAAACTTAGTAATATTTCACAAAAGAAGGAAGAGTCGTAAGTCAGAAAGCTAATAATTATTAGCCAAATATTTTTATATATAGTAGCATCTAACAATTATTTGGCGAGAAAATACTATCGATAATCTTGGATCGTCAAAAATGAATTTTCAAGCAACTTTGGACTGCAGTAAAATAAGTTCAGGAAACTGCAAAATTTCCTGTAGATGTCTCTTCCCTAAAACCTTTAAAAATCGGTTGCTCCTAAGACTTTAAACTGGTCCTAAACCTTGTTCTTCACCAGTTCTGCGCTTTGATGCGGCAGTTATTCTTTCTACTGGAGCAATCTCCGACCCTGTTAAAACATAGGAGGCCAAAAAAGATGAGATATTGAAAGCACTTATTTTTACTTCACCTGGCCACATGCCCAAAAATCATATAGAAAAATACAGTGAGTAAGGTGTATTATTCTTGAAAAAATTTAATAATTATTGAGAATTCCCGCCAAAAATAGAATTAATGCAAGTCTTACAAAGCGTTTTTTGACGTATTCAAGCTTCCTGATTTTGAGGTACCAGAATACTGTAATTCTCGAATCAGAAACAAAGAAAATTGTCAAAAATGATGTAGGTGAAAAAAGAAACTAAAGGAATTAAATCTCAAATATGCCACCCTGCTCTCCCTTCAAAAGTCCGAAAATACTTGAACCAAAAGCAATCCCTTTCAATAAAAAATATTTTCTTAGCATCCGACAATTAGGGATTTCGCGCGGGCTGGCTGACCTCTCTGAAAAAAATAGGAGAAATGAAAATATGACCAAGTATAGATCAAGAGTATTTATTATTTGTTTGTTATTGTTTCTGCTAACTGCTGCTCAGCCAGCACTGGGCTCCGACTGGGCAAAGTTTCAGAAAGATAACTACAACACTGGAGTAACTGAAGACCGTGCACCGGTAACAGATCCTGCAGCATCCTCTTTATCCTGGGAGTATAAACTTGGAGGAAACGTTGATTCGACTCCATTAGTAGTCGGGGATATGATGTATGTTGCTGCAGGCAACAACCATGTCTATGCTTTTAAACGAACAACAGGAGAACTTGTCTGGGAGAAAAGCACAAGCGGAAGCACTGGCTTTCTGATAGGTAATGCAGCGGTCGGAAACGGAATAGTCTTTGTGCCAACCTCTGACGGCAAGATCTTTGCCTTTGACGCAGAAACAGGAAATTTGAAGTGGAGTAAAGAATTTAACGGCAAGCAGATCGACACTCCTGTTAGTTATTCCGACGGCAAGATCTATTTCGGAGAAGCAGTTGGTGGACACAAATACTACTGCTATGACGTTAACGGTAACGAAGTCTGGAGCCGGACTGCAACAAGCAGTATCAGTGGAGAGGGCTCTTACTACTGGTCTGGAGCTGCAGTAATCGGAAACAGCCTCGTCTACGGGGACGATGACGGGAACCTGGTTTGCGTAAACAAAAATACCGGAGCTGATATTGCCGAAATCAGTGTCTCTGAAGAGTTTGGAGTAACTAGTGGAGGAATCAGATCTTCAATCCTCTACGTTGAAGAACTGGAAAGGATCTACTTCACATCCACAGGAGGATACTGCTTTGCTCTCGGTTTTAACTCTGCAGACGGAACCTTTAAAACCTCTGACAAACACAGCGCTGTAATCCCTATCTCTACCTCGACTCCTGCTTACTATAACGGTAGAGTCTACTTAGGTGCAGGTAAGATGTTTGCCGGTGGTGAAAATGGTGTTTTCTGTCTTGATTCCGACCTTAGCAGCGTTATATGGAAATACCCTGCAGGTATAGTTCAGTCCTCCCCTGCAATTTCTACGTATTACGATGACGGGGACGGGGAAGTATATATCTACTTCACTGTAAACGATAACAAGAAAGGTGGCGTATATTGCCTCAAGGACTTCACCGGCTGCACAAGCCCCGAACTTAGCTGGAGTTTTGTCAATTCCAGCATGACGAGCTACTCTCTTCAGGGCGTTGCAATTTCTGATGGCTGGATCTACTTTGGGTCCGATAAAAAATACGTCTTCGGTCTCACAACTCCTTATACCCCAGTTCCAGTAGCACCAGTTGCTGATTTCAGTGCATCCCCGCTTTCTGGAGACGCGCCCCTGAATGTCCAGTTTACGGATAAGTCCGCAGGTTCTCCAAGCTCCTGGTCCTGGGACTTTGAAAACGACGGAAAAGTGGACAGCACGGAACAAAACCCTGTACACACATTTGCTGTTGCAGGAAATTATAATGTAAATCTCACGGTTAGTAACAATGCTGGCAGCAACAGTATCGTGAAGTCTAAATTTATTACTGTTTCTGAAAGCTCAATACCCTCAGAACCTGAACCCGTTGCTGCTTTCACAGCCGATGTAACAAGCGGTACTCTTCCTTTAACTGTCAGCTTCACTGACCAATCTACAGGTTCACCTACATCATGGGCCTGGGACTTCGGGGATGGTTCGAACTCTAGCGAGCAAAACCCATCACATATCTATTCTAAAGAAGGAAACTATGCTGTTTCCCTGACTGTAAGCAACGAAAATTCTAGTGATTCGCTTGAAGTTGCTGGTATGATCACTGTCTCTGTTGAAATTCCTTCAGTTTCTGACGACACATGGTACCAGTTCCACAAGGATGCTCTCCATAGCGGGTACATGAACTCCAGTGCTCCCAATAGTGCTAACGTGGCATGGATTGCCCAGCCACTGGATGACACTTACTCCCTTATCCCGAGTTCAAGCGTGGCTATTGCTGAAGGAAAGGTCTTCGGGCTCTGTAATGGGCCTACAGATGACAATGGAAATCCCGAGTCTCCCTACGGTCAGCTCGTTGCTTTTGATGAGAGAACTGGAAAAGAAGTATGGAACGTTACAGTTTCGGCTCCTGAATGGGGTTCCTGGTCGTCTCCTGCTTACGATTCAGGGAAAGTTTTCGCATCTGCCGGAATAGAGACTTACTGCGTAAACGCTTCTACTGGTGATGTCATCTGGACATTCCACAACCCAAGTGACCTCGCATCCTGCAATGGTGGGCCTGCAATAGGGGATGGAAAGGTATTTGCCAGCGATTGGGACGGAGGCAATTACTATTGCCTTGATGAAAACACAGGAGCACTCCTCTGGACCTTCACGGTAGATGGTACCTTTGCCCAGGCTACTCCTGCCTATAAAGATGGCAAAGTATACTTCTCATGCTGGGCTTCTGCAAATGCAGTCTACTGTGTAAATGCGGCCACTGGTGAACTGATATGGAAAAATGACAATTTTGAAAGTAACCCGTGCGGTTCCGTAACAATTTCTAATGACGGACTTTACGTTACTGTCTTCGGCTCCGGGTCTTTGGGCGGGATATACAAGCTTGACCTGACAGATGGGCATATTCTCTGGAGCCGGTCCGATGTTCCCCCCACGGATTCAACACCTGCCGTGCTAGACGGGAAAGTTTACTTCTCTGCAGGTTATTTCGCTACCAGTGATCTTAAGACCTATTGTCTTGATGCTGCAGATGGACAGACCATATGGGAAACAAACGCTTCCGATAAAATTGGAGACTGGGCATGTTCTCCTGCTATTGCGGACGGAAAAGTCTTTACTGGAGGGGCCAGTGAAGAGTTCTCAGACAGCTGTCAAATACTCTATGCCTTAAATGCCGATACCGGCGCAGTGGTCTGGAGTTATGAAGGATGCGGCTGCTCCCCTGCAGTTGCAGACAATACGGTTTTCAGTACTGGAAGCGGAAAACTTTATGCTTTCAAGGAATCTGAAACGCTTTTCCCTCAAGCAAACTTCAGCTCAAATCTAAGTTCCGGAAAAGCACCACTCTCTGTCAGCTTTAAAGACGAGACTGTTGGGGAAGGCATTAGTTCCTGGGCCTGGGATTTTGAAAACGACGGGATAGTGGACAGTACGGAACAAAACCCTGTACACACATTTACTGTTGCAGGAAATTATACTGTGAATCTCGTGGTTAGTAACAATGCTGGCAGCAACAGTATCGTGAAGGTTGACTTTATTATTGTTTCTGAAAGCTCAACACCTGAAGAAACTGAACCCGTTGCTGCGTTCACAGCCGATGTAACGAGCGGTACTCTTCCTTTAACTGTCAATTTCACTGACCAGTCTACAGGTTCACCCACATCCTGGCTCTGGGACTTTGGGGATGGTGCCACTGCTAGCGAGCAGAATGTTTCGCACACTTATACAGCGGCTGGGAG
The DNA here is from genome assembly GCA_030054735.1 of Methanobacteriota archaeon. Taxonomy (GTDB): domain Archaea; phylum Halobacteriota; class Methanosarcinia; order Methanosarcinales; family Methanosarcinaceae; genus Methanosarcina. Next base: position 6,171 of record JASGVX010000028.1, read on the forward strand.
CTACACAGTGAAGCTTAGTGTGACTAACGATAGTGGAAGCGATGAGGAGATCAAGAGCGATTATATTAAGGTCGTGAAGTCTTCCGGGACTCAGGGCAATAATTCCGCCACTGTTTCTCTCAGTGTCACGATCATTCCGGTAGTTTCCATTGAGGTCTCTCCTTTAGCCCTTGATTTCGGGGAACTGTCCGCCGGGAAAACCAGTGAAGCTCAGAACCTCATTATCAAAAACACAGGGGGCTGCGACGTAAATGTTACAGCCGATGTGGTCGATTCCTGCAATGGAGATGAGCTTTTCAGTAAGGGGCTGCTCCTGGACTCTCAGAAGTGGAATAATTACTGGAAAGTAGTGGGAAGGAACAGTCAGGAGAACACTTCTGTGTCCCTTCAAGTTCCGTCTGATTATGCAGGGATTGGAAACAAAAAAGGAACGATAACTTTCTGGGCGGAGGCAGCCTGATAAGGTTGATCTCCTTCCCTTTATTTTTTTGAAAATCGTGAGCACAGGCATCTATAATTTGTATATAAACACGGGATTTGTGCTCGTTTTTTCAAATATGATAAATGATTCGTTCCACGACTCTAAAATATGCATCAAAAATATTGAGGTTTGCAAATGAGACTGAAAATTGTGTTACTCGTTATCGCTCTTATGATCTCAGTGCAAGCGGCTTCATGTTCTTCAAGTATAGGCATTGGAGTGAATCCCGGAAACATGAGTTTCAAGCTCTCTCCGGATACATCTGAAGAGCAATCGCTGTATGTGATAAACACAGGAAAAGAAACAGCAAGATATGAGGTTTTCGTTGACGACAGTACTTATGAAGATTGGTTTAGATTTTCCTCAAGTTCCTTTGATCTGAAAGCAGGAGAATACAAGGAAGTTAAAGTAGCACTTAATGTCCCTGCAACTGCAGAGACAGACGTTGAATGCAAAATAAAAATTCCATGTACTGCAAGCGGAGAAAACATTGGAACTGGGGTCATAATTCCTGTCCATATCGAGATTTCTACATCAGACCAGGGCTATTCTAAAGGAGACAGTTTGCTGCTTGATCCCAAACAGGATATTAGATCTACAGGTGAAAAATTGGAAGCTTCTGCTGAAAACTGGAAGGAAGTTGCAGATAAGAGCCTTGATAGTGCAAGCGCAGGTCTTGCTAATGTAAGCAAGAAATTTGAGGATCTAAGCACAGGTCTTGATAATACAAGTCAAAAATTCGAGAATACAGGCAGAAGATTTGAGGACCTAAGCACTATTTTTAGGAGTATAATTCAGTACCTTGCTAATATAATCAAAATCTGCATAGCAAAGATCTAACCTTATTTAATGGATAAGAGCGCTTATTTAGTTGAATATACTGCTGCTTGCTGCGGGATTAAAAGCCAATATTAGCTTTAAAGGTCAAACTTGTTATCTTTTTTGTTGGATTTATATCAAGTGACTCAGAATATAGTATTAAGGAGCAAAAGTGTAAGCCAGTTTGACTCACTGTTGCCACCTGAAAAAATGGGGAAACAAAAAATAAGCTGATAGATTCCAGAAAACCTCCTGAACAAATGGAAGTACAAGTGAAAAATACGGGACATAGTAGCGAATCAGCAAGCTGGGCAGATATACCGAAAAATTGGTATAAATGCATAAACCCTAAACCTCAAGAAAAAAGTTCTCTAAATTTCCAAAGTACCTGAGGAAAGTAAAAACGAATCAGAGCAAGCTTAGGCCCCTTCGATGCTGTCCTGTATTTCCTTTTTTACCCTTTTTCTTCAGAAGACGGTTAGCCTGCCACTTCAAGGAGTCCGAATTCCTTTCCCCCGTAAACCATTAATAGGATACAAAGGTTCCGCACAGGCTAACCAAACCCCTATGAAAACATAGGAGGAATAATAGTACGAAATGAGAACATATATATTTTTCGTATGATTTGGAGATTTTTTCTAATAGTTACATTGTCCAATTAAGAAATTGCTCTTATGCATAAAGGTTTTAGAAAGCTTCTATGATTAAAAATAAAAAATAAAATTCAATAACCTCTTCATTTTTTTAAACTGATGACGTAAATAATTAGCTGTAAAGCTAAGAATAATTAGCCATAAATTTTTATCTTTAAACGTGCTTATTTCTGCAGTACTGCTTCAGATTAACTTAAAAAAATCCAGCTGGTCTGGCACTTCAAAAGGTCCGAAACCTGATATGAATGCATTGTAAAACTCGAAATGCAAACAGACCCTTCCGCTTGGACCAACAGATAAGCCCCATGAAAACAGAGGAGGTATTCAAAAAGATAAGAAACTAAAAGTACTTGTTTTCCTTTACACAGCTCTGGCCGAATTTTTTCCTGAATACAGGAAGATCAGCTACGATCTTTCTAAAGAGCTTTATAATTAATATAAAATATTTACCCAAAGAATATTTTTAATTTTCAATTTGAAACGTGTTTTCATTCGGCATTTATTAAATTATTAAACGTTGTTAGCGTCTGTTTGATCCCAGGAATATTAAATTCACTTCCTTCAAAAGCAGCCAGTCCAGAAATTCGTGAAATATAAAAAAAAGTGGCGAAAAAAATAGGATAGCACATTTTAGTCCCGTTCTGCTTTCTTAAAAGGTCCGAAAACCCTTGCAGCAAAAAGAAACCCGGCTCTTCGATCCAAAACGCTTCTTTCAACCTTCGCTTTCGGAAATCACTCTACAGGACGGCAAGAACCAATCTAAAGCGCAGGAGAAACAAATAATGAAAATAATGAAAAGTAAAATACTCCTTCTTTACACAATACTTCTTATGATGCTGGTAATTATTCCAGCACCCGCAGCGGCTTCCGGCAGTTTATTAAGTGAAGGCTTATCAGATGGGGAATTTATCCCGACTGCTAATTTCAGTGCAGGTGCTACTTTCGGTACTGTCCCACCAACTGTAAATTTCACTGACGAGCCCACAGAAGCTGAAAGCTGGTCCTGGGACTTCAAGGGCGACGATATTGTTGATTCTATAGACCGGGACCCTGTAGACAGCTATACAAGCACCGGGAAATATTCAGCAAACCTGACGCTTGCCAGCCACAACAGCAGAGATTCAGAGATTAAAACTGATTATATCACTGTGGCAGCTGATGAGTTTTCAGGTGGAGAACGCGGTGAAACAATTGTTTCAGCAGCGCCTGTACCTGATTCTTCGGATACAGTGGTGTTCAAGAACAACCTCTATCATACCGGAGTTACGTCACAGGCCGGCCCTATTGCTGACCCTGAGCTGGTATGGTATGCACATACAGGGTACATGAATACGAACCCCCTTGTTTTAAATGATCTTTTAGTATCCGTGTGCAGTTACAATATAAGTGTCCATAAGCGCAGTACAGGAGAACATATATGGAACACTCTTACATCTGGAGAGAACCTCGGACATGCATGCTATGGCAACGGAACTATATTCTATCCTGAAAGTTCCAGGGGAAAACTCTCTGCATATAATATTAGAAACGGGGAGCTTTTATGGAATATAACAGGACTTGGAGGTCCTTATTCACAGTTAAACACAGCTGTGGTATACGAAGACCACAGGATCTATTTTGGAACATTTAATGGGAACCCTTCAGCTTATTACTGCTATTATGACAACGGGACCCAGTGCTGGAGTTATGAAGGAGACGGCTATTACTGGGCAGGAGCTGCAATAATTGGCGATTACCTTGTATTTGGAGGGGAGGACATGAACCTGACGTCCCTTAACAAGAATACCGGTGAACTTGTGGACAAGATAAACGCGCCTGCTGTCTTTTCGATACCGACCAGGGGAAGCCAGATCCAATCCTCGCTATCATATGATGAAAATAGCAGTCGCTGTTATTTCACGACGATATCTGGATATTGCTGTGGGATAGGCTTTGATAAAAGGACAGGGAAATTTGTCAAGACAGATAAGGCCTCTCATAATATAGGGCCAGGCACTTCAACGCCTTCTGTATACAAAGGACGGCTTTATGTCGGGGTCGGAAAGATGTTTAAATCTGGTGGCGGGCCCTATCTATACTGCCTGAATGCATCAGACCTCTCAGAAATATGGAAGTATACTGCAAACGGCATTGTACAATCTTCTCCTACAGTGTCCACTTACTATGAGAATTCAACGGGAGATATCTACATTTACTTTACTACAAATGCCAGAAACGGAACTATGTACTGTCTGAGGGATTATGCGGGTAACAACGATGCTGTGGAGGCCTGGCACTGGACTCCTCCTGAGAGCATGCAGCAATATGTTCTTGCCGGGGCTGTAATAAAGGAGGGGTATCTATTTTTTGGAAACAATGAATGGAAAGGAAAGGCAGGTTATACTTTTGCCCTCAAGGGGAGAGAGACTGGCCATATTGTTTCAAAATTCTCTGCCGAAAACACATTCGGAAAGGCCCCGCTCAATGTATCTTTCTCTGATGAATCTTCAGGCTATAGAATCACCGGGTGGCTCTGGGACTTTGGAGATAACTCCACTTCGAATGAGAAGAACCCTTATCATGTCTACGAAAAGAATGGCATATATACGGTAAGCCTCACTGTTATGAATTCTGAGGAGTCAAATAGATCTACAAAAACAGGATTTGTCAATGTTAGAGATCAGCTCACTCCGGAAGCAGACTTCTTATATAGTGTTTCAGGAACCCAAAGTCCTGTATCAGTTGAATTCACCGATACCTCAAATAACACCGGCTCTTCGACCACCTGGTTCTGGGACTTCGGGGACAATACAAGCTCAAAGCTTCAGAACCCGACTCACCAGTATACTGAAGAGGGCAGCTACAGTGTAACCCTCACAATTTCAAGCCAGTATGGAAATAATACTCTTAAGAAGGTCGGTATTATAGAAGTCGAGCCCTGGAATGTCCCCGAATGGGCTAGAAACGATTCCTGGCCGCAGTTCCAGAAAGATGCACAGCACAGCGGCTTTTCTAAAGGAGATGCCCCGTCAAGGGCCAGCAGGCTCTGGGTAAGCGACGACATTGGTGCTGTTAGAAGTTCTTCTGTTGCAGTTGCAGGGGGCAGAATCTTTGTGAATTGTAATGATAAAGATACAGGGATGTCTATTATCCGCAGTCTTAAGCAGCAGACCGGTGCTGTCCTTGCGGGCCATGGTAAAGGGGACGGTGGGGGTTTTTATGGTTCCTGGTCTTCACCTGTTTATGTTAATGGGAAGGTGTACTGCGGCCTGAACAATTATCCCGAGGGCAGCAGCTACAGCTCGGTAAACGGCGGCACGATGATTGCAGACGGGAAGATATTCTCGTCCAACTGGGACGGAAGCCAGTACTTTTGCTTTGATGAGTCAACAGGAGAAGAGCTATGGAATTTCACTTCGCCGGTCTCATCTTATGCGCAGTCATGTCCCGCATATAAGGACAAAAAGGTGTATGTCCTCTTCTGGCGCGGCTTCAGTGGAGATGGTGAAAATTCGCTTTATTGCCTCAATGCAGATAGCGGTGAGCAGGTCTGGAAACACGGCAATATAAGCAGTAACCCCTGTGGATCTCCTGTAATAACCGATGATGCCATCTATTTTACGAGCTGCAACCCGGGTGTAGAAAACGCAGAGCTTTATGCACTTAATATTACTGATGGTTCAGTATTGTGGAAGAGCTCTATTGCAGGTACAGACTCAACCCCAGCCTGTGCTTATGGGAATATATATGTAAGCAGCGGCTATTCCCGCTATATCACATATTGTTTTAATGCCACAACAGGAGAGCTGGTCTGGGAGACAGATCCTGAAGACAAGATCGGGTTCTGGACATGTTCACCTGCAGTTGCCGACGGCAAGGTTTATGCAGGGACCGGTGGTTCAGGGATCGCCTGCCTTGATGCTTATACCGGCGAGATTATATGGCAGGACGAAGGTGGCGGCAGCACAGCTGCGATCGTTGATGGGGTTGTTTATTCCGTCGGCAATGACGGCAGAGTCTACGCATACTCTTCAAGCCGGCTTGCTACTGATTTTACAGCCAGTCCAATTTCCGGCGAAGCGCCACTGACAGTGCAGTTCAATGATTTATCGAGCGCTTCTCCAAGCTCCTGGTCCTGGGATTTCGACAACGACGGTGTTATCGATTCCAGTGAGCAGAACCCGGCCTTCACCTACACTGCTGCCGGTACCTACAGTGTGAAACTTAGCTCGGCCAGCGCAAAGGGAAGCGATGAAGAGACCAAGACCGGCTACATTACAGTCACTGAGTCATGCGGGGCCCAGGGAAATGATACTTCCAGGGAGAGCAGCGGCGCTTCTGCCGCGGTTTCTCTTGCTGTTAATATTGTCCCAGTAGTTTCGATTGAGGTCCATTCCTCAGCTCTCGATTTCGGGGAACTGTGCCCTGGAAAAAACAGTGAAGCTCAGAACCTCGTTATCAAAAACAAAGGAAGCTGCGACGCAATTGTTAGGGCTAATGTAAGCGATTCTTCTGCTGGCGATAGTCTCTTCAGCCAGGGTTTGCTGCTTGACTCCCAGCTTTGGGATAGATACCAGAAGGTAATAGGGAAGAACAGCCAGGAGAGTGCAGCTGTTTCTCTTAAGGTTCCGTCTGACTATGCAGAATACGGAAGTAAAAAAGGAGAGATAAGCTTCTGGGCTGAGGCAGTTTAATAACACTTTTTTCCTCTTTTTTTGAAACTTAAAGGGGTATGATTCACAGAAAAGAGTCATGAGAGACGTTGTTAGCCTACAGGCTAATAATAATTAGCCAAAGATATTTATTTGTATAAGTCAAATTAAGCAATTAGCTCATTCAAATAAAATTAGTCAATCAGATATAATTAGTTCAATCAAATGAAATTAGTCAAATCAGATACAATTAGTTCAATCAGTTATTTTCAGGAAATATCAAAATTTCCCTAGCAAATGTTCCAGATAAACGTTTAAAATTCGGTTGGTCTGGCACTTCAAGAGGTCCGAAACCTTACCATGCCACAACCCCAATACAAAGAAACGCTGCAAAATCTCCCGCCCAGACCAACCACCTACCCCTATGAAAACACGGGAGGGCCCAAAAAATCTAAAAATAAGAATAATTGTTTTTCTTTACACGGCTCTAAGTTCAAAAATTTTCCTAAAAACTGAAAAGTAAGATTTGCCTTTCAGCAAAAGTTTTGTTGAGAGTTAAAATTTTTTACCTGATAAACTAGATTTTTTCAAAATTAGAGCCGTGTTTTTCATTTCAGCATTTTTAGGATTTTGAAATGCTGTTATTTTGTATTTGTCACCGGAAAGAGCTAAAACTGGCCTTTCAAAACCGGATGATCTCCAAAATCCGTAAAATGAAAAGATAAAAACAAAAATAACCGAGTCCTGCCCCTTCAAAAGTCCGAAAAAAGCTCAAGTAAAAAAATCCTCTTTCGATAAAAATAGTTTCTCAAATCTTAAGAGGGTCACACATTTCCGTGCAGGCCGGTTGAACCTCAATTAATATTCCAAAATGTAGGAGAAAAGAGAATATGAATAAATGTACGAAAATATTAATAATGGTTTGTTTAACCTTGCTCCTGGCGGCAGTTGCCCAACCAGCGCTGGGTTCAAACTGGCCCGAGTTCCAGAAAGACAAAATAAACAGCGGAGTTACAAACGACAGCGCTCCGATAGCCAGCCCTAACACGACTATATCCTGGGCAGTAGATACCGTCCCCGGTAGTGGTGGTTGGGCTGGAATTGATGCAAGTCCGATTGTGTATAATGGCTCTGTTTATGCAGTTAGAGTGGGAAGTAAGCTTGTAAAATACTCTCTTGATGGAACACCAGCCGGAGGAAGCTGGCCAGTTTCCTTTGGAAATCCCAGCTTACAAAATGCTGCACCTGCCGCTGGTAACGGGAAAATTTACGTGCTGAATACTGGATATTCATGTGATCCTTCATCCGACCTCTATGCTATCAATCCCGATGATGGAAGTAATACAAGTGTGAATGTAGCCAGCAGGCCCATTCAGTTTTCTAGTCCGATTACCTATGCAGAAGACAGCAATGGGAGTAAGCACATCCTCTTCGGTTCGGTGAATATGAGTGCAAGGGATCCTGTGAACCTTAGTGACGGAGGAAAATACTATTGTTACAATGCCACTACCTTATCAAAAGAGTGGGAAAGGAACTGTTCATCCTCAAAAGGGTATTACTGGGCAGGTGCAGCAATAATTGGAAATTATGCGGTTTACGGAGATGATGCTGGCCATCTTGTTTCAGTAAACTATACGAACTTCGCGAACAACCAGGTTGTGACTATCCAGGAAATCGATGCCTCAACGGTCTTTGGATTTAATGTGAAAGAGATACGCTCTTCTATCAGTTACAGCGCGGATACCGGCAGGATCTATTTCAGCTCCAAGGCAGGGTACTGCTATGCCATTGGTTTTAACGCCAGTACAGGACAATTTAACACCAATGACAGATGGAGCTGTAGCATAGGGCGCAGTACCTCCACTCCAGCATATTACAATGGCAGGATTTACGTGGGGTCAAGTGGTGGGCTCTACTGCCTGAACGAGACAAACGGAATTTCTATTTGGAATAACGCGGTAGGCTCGGTACAGAGTTCTCCCGCAATATCAACCTTCTATGGTCCTGGCAATGAGTACATCTATGTCACCACGAACACAGCAAACGGAGGCATCTACTGCGTGGACAGCAGTGGAAATACAGTCTGGAGTGAAATTTCCTCTGGCAGCAATAAATACTGTCTGGCTGGAGCAGCCATTTCAGGCGGCTGGGTCTTCTACGGAAATGACGACGGATACCTCCACGGCCGTGCCAACTGGACACGCTACGACTTTAATGGGAGTACTCACTTCAATGGGAGTACGGGTATGTGGGCTTACAAGTACCAGGTAAATGGTGTGCCCGGCACTAAAAATGAACCAAATGAAGAGTTTAACACTACCGAATACAACGCCATCAAGACGGATGATTCTGTCTACGCATCTAATCAAACAACTACTGAGAATTATTCTGCTGCACATCGGTTTGTATTCAAGATTGATGACAATGAGAAACCATGGATCACTTCTATCAATGTAACATGGAATGGGAAGGCATATTGCTCTGGTGGTACAGACGGCGCCACGCTGTACATATGGAACAATACTTTATCAGCATATAACCAACTGAATAATGGCGCAAATGGACAAAACAAATTTTCTTTGAGTGGAGGAGTAATATCGAACATCGGAAATTACATTGACAATTCGAACAACGTAACTGTGTTAGTTGTTCAGAATGGTAAAGATGATGGACTCGGCACGCATTCAAACATTGAAACGGATTATGTTAAACTGGTGGTAACACCATAACATAATCTTTTTTCTTTTGTGAGAGTAGCCACTGACCATATATCTGTAGTAAAGTATCTTTGTATTTTCTTTACTCTTTTTACGGATGGGATCATGGCTCTTCACAGAATAAACTCTGCATGTTTTCTATTGTAAATTTGATTTTCAGATTCA
>JASGVX010000029.1 GCA_030054735.1 Methanobacteriota archaeon
CTAACACTTTTTTGCTGGTTTGACAGAAGGAGGATATACGCTCGTTTTAGTTCTCTTGCACTTTTATTACCTTTTCTCACAAAGTCAAGAAGGAAATTTACCTCAGCATCTTCAAGTTTAATCCGTAACATGAAGATATAAAGAGATTCAAAGTTTATAAATATAAGCAAAAATTAAATGGGAGAGACAATAGGTTTAATTTCAAAGCTTTTTTGCTTCCAGTGATTCTTTGAAGCGTTTTGTGACTTCTTCCGGGCTCATAGGTATATTCGGGGCTTTTGTGTTCCCTGGCCTCAGTATCACATGGATAAAGGAGGTCTGCCTGGCACTCAAGGAGTCTTTGTACTGGCATACGAGCTCCTCTGCCGTGTTTACCTTATATGTGCTCTGGATCCCGCAGGCGTTTGCCAGAATTTCCAGGTCGATGTAGCGGAGAGAGCAGGTCTCCTGAGAGCCTGTAGAGCCGTAGGCGCCGTTGTCCAGGGCGATAATAGTCAGGTTTTCAGGAGCTTCCTTGCCGACTTCCAGTAGAGCGTTAGGGTTCATGAGGAGGCTGCCGTCCCCGTCGAAGACCACGACCTGCCGATCCGTGCGCAGGGCAAGGCCAAGCCCTATTGAGGAAACAAGCCCCATGGACCCGAACATGTAAAAGTTAAGGTCCCGGTCTCTGGCAGCGTAGAGTTCCTTGCAGGGGACTCCGAGGTTTGTTACGGTGATTTCTCCGTCCAGTTCGGCTGCCACGGCGGAGATCGCATCGTTCCGGATCATACGGGGTTCGAGAATCTTCTGGGTCAGGCGGAATTTGCAGATCTTTTCTTTCTTTGGCAGATCCGGAGACTTCGGGGTTTCCCAGGCACAGCACTCCGAAGCTTCCCACACTTTAGGAGAAACCAGGGCAATATGTGGTCTTGAGTTTTCAAAGGCGTCAAGAATTACATTTTCAAGGAGAGGAAGCTTTTCAGCTTCATCGATTATTGTGTATGCAAGCCCGGCTCCCTCCAGAATACCAGGCAGATGGACTCCCATGGGGACCTGTGCTTCTATGTTTTCTTTATAAACGCCGCGCCAGCTTGTCAGGATAGGCAGGGGTATTTTGCATGTTACGTTCAGGGACTCAAGGGCATTGATCATATTCCCAAGCCCTGTGCTCTGGATAAGCATCATGGGCTTCCCACCTGCAAGATAGATGCCTGCACAGATTCCCACTCCGTTTTCTTCTCTTGTCAATTTGACTTCAGGAAAATTTTCCGAGATAAGGGGGAGCAGGTTTTTGATCCTGTCACAGGGAAGCGTTGCAGCAAGGTCAATACCTGTTTTTTTCATGATTGCTATTACTTCTTCTTCCGGGTTTACCATGCATATACCTCTTGCCATGCATTTTAAGCTTGCTTGACTTTTTTCTTACTGGTTGTACTGTTTATACAGGTTTACTGGAGTTCAGCCCCTGAGCACAATATAAATTCAAATATTCAGCTCATCAAGTGGGACATCAGAGCTGCTGACAGTAACCTCAGGTTCGATCTGGAATAGTGAAAAATCTTTTTTCAGCCGCTTGAAACCCCCGCCTGCAATGTTCAGAAGAATAACGTCGTCTTTTCCGACATTTCCTGCCTCTACAGCCATTAACAGGGAGGCAGCCGCAACTGCAGAAGGAGGCAGTATATCTATTCCTTCAAGTGACTCAAAAAGGGCTTTTGCTTCAAGAGCTTCCTCTCTTGTAACTGCATACATTATCCCGTCCGTATCGATGAGAGCATCATAGAGACCTCCAGTTACGGAGTACGGTGGGGCCCTGTTGGTAAGAACGGTAGCATATGTCTCTTCTATCTGCTTTTTTGCGTCCTTCATGTCAATTTCGGGGATGATCTCTCTTCTTCCTGCCTTCCATGCATTATACATGGGAACGAAGGGGAGGTTCTGAGCAAGCTGGAGCTTTGGGAGCTTTATACCGAAACGCCCGTCAGCCCTGAGCCGCAGTGAAGCCTCCCAGGCTGAAATTCCTCCTGTGCCGCTTCCCACTGCCTGGAAATAGTGGTCAGGCATTTTTCCTATGGTCACGGCTGCATCCAGCATCACAGTGCCCATCCCTTCTCTTCTTGCGACGTTCCTGGCTCCTCCTTCGGGGACCATACCCGGAAGTTTTGCAAGCCTGCCTGCAAGGTTTATAGCATCGGTGTAATCATTGCCCGAAGCCATGCTGATTAGATGAATTGAATCAGTTGGTTCTTCAGGCAGCCATATCTTCGAAACACCTGAATCAGGAACTACTATATAAGCGTCTATGCCTGTAAGAGCCGAAGCATATGCAAAAGCCCTTCCAGTATTACCTGCAGAGGCAAGAACCAGGGCTTTTCCCCCGGATTCTTTCAGGAGCTGCATTGTCGGGTGGGCTTCGAGTTCTTTGAAGCTGCATGTTTTAATAAAAGCCTCTTTTTCGGGCCAGTATCCGCTGAACCCTATATACAGGTTAGAAAGCCCGAGTTCCTTTGCAAGGGCTTCGCTTTTGTATGTGATTGGTCCTGCTTCAGTGCTAAGCTCTTCCTGAACTGGAAGCCAGGAATGGAACCTTCCTATTCCAGGCTGGCTTCTGAGCTCAAGCCTTTTTTCAAAGTATTCCGCCCTCAAAAAAGAGTCGTCATTCTCACAGTTTAGCCTGTATTCCTGGCCGTATTCCCTTCCGCATTTCAAACATTTTAATGTGAATCTTCCCATTGCTATCAAAGAAAATGGGTTTCTTTTGCTAAATATAGATTCCTGAAAGGCCAGATTTTTTTCCTTTCTATACTATTTATTAAAGGACATTGTCTAATTGGGTTAATTTACTATTATGAATGGAAGATTACTGAAAGTAATTAAACCAAAATTAAGCTGAAATCGGATCTTGAAAACGCATGACATGAACAGGTACAGGAACAAAAATAGTGACATGAACAGGTATAGGAAAAAGAATAGGAATAGAAAAGGAAAAAGAATAGAAATAGAATAGTACTGAAAATTATGCAGAGAAAACCCTGAAGAAAATAAAGAGAAACAATTACAATTGAGAAAGTGTCTGTAAGTTTTAAATTTAACATTTCAATTATAACCCTAACTTGAGAGACTCTGTAAAATAATAGAGTATTTTATTACACAAAACACATCGCATTGACACTTTACATTTATGTAATATGGTAAATGTCAAAAAATCATAAGATTCAAGACAAAAAATTTAATTGTATGATGAAAACAGAAGCATGATGCTTATTTAGATATTCTAAACTCTATGCTTCTGTCAAATTTGGGTTATAAAAATAGGTGTGGCATCCCTTGCGTATTATTTTTTTGCAGGTTCTTCATAAAAAACATCTCGAGTAGCTTTAGCGTGCTCAATATTTTGCCTGGTTTTGTCAGGGTAAATAAGTGTGAGAACGTCTGGACTTACTCCTAGCTCTCTTGAGTCGTGAAGATAGTATTCATTGTTTTGTCTGGAAATATCCTTTACATGGATTAAAGCACTTGTTCTCCCTATATTCTGGATCTCTATCTTTTCGAAATCATAGAAGATTTCCTCTATTTTTGGCTCAAGATGCTTACTCCCGAACATGAACATATAAACCTGGGCGAAGGGGCTCAGATTGTATTTTATCTGGACATCCGCGTCTGTTTTGTTAAATTTGATTACCATACTGTCAATATGGATATATTTTCCTTCCCTGAACTGCTCAGTATTAATTCCTGGTGAGACTTTTGTAGCCATTAAAACAGCCGAGATGATCAGAGCGATTGTGATTATAGCTTTTATTTTCATGTGTCTAATGTTGTATGGTTTTCTTTTCTAATATATTTGTTTACTACAGAGTTTTGCTCCTTATTAAGGGATTTCTCTTTAACATGCTTTCTGCAATAGTGTTAAATAACATAAAAGGGAAGCTATTCTGTCCATTCTGCTATCTAAAAATAAAAGTGGGTATAAAAGTGAGGTAAAATATGAGTGAAAATATTAATTTCGTCTGCCCCAAATGCGGAAATAATTCCTTCGAAACTGGCGAAATCTTCACAACCAGCGACTTAATCACCAAACTTCTCGATATCCAGAATAAAAAATTCACCCACGTCACCTGCAAGCGCTGCAAATACACCGAATTCTACCAGGTAGACAGCAACATGCTCGGGAACATTTTCGACCTGTTTACATAAAATCAGTGAATCAGGCTGTCTCAAAAATAAGGTTAATTCGACAATAGTGTCATTTTTCTCCTCTACAGGGTTACTTCATGTCTAAATTTCTCTATTCTAAGCGGGATTGTTTTTAAAGTTAACGTATCTCATTATCCAGTTGAAGAAATGGTTTGAGTTTTGAGACGGCCTAAATATGTAAAATTTAAACAGATATACGATGAGTTCTGTGAAAAAGTACTGCTCTTTGGCGGTATTTTTGACATAGGAAGTCATAGCTTTCTTTATTAGTAATAAAAAGGGATTAAAATACTTGGTTTAGAATTAACAAAAAAACACCATAATATTAAAGCATTAATGGAACTAACCGAACTTTTTGTTTGTAAGAGGATTTTTATACACAGAAAGATTATCCAGAAACCGAAGACATTGAGTTTCTGCATATAGAAGAAAAAGCTAAAAAGAGAGAAGAAAATAATGCCATTAATATAAGCGCCAGTGTCCTGGGTTAATTACCAATCAACAGATACCACGGCTATTATTCAATAATCACAAATTAAACAACACAGAACAAAAAACGTCTATCGAGGAATATAATGAAAAACCCACTAAAAACAATAAGGGAAACAAAACCCCTGGTGCACCATATCACTAACTGGGTAACTATTTACGACTGCGCAAATATAACAAGAGCTTTTGGCGCACTCCCTGTAATGGCGCATGCCCCTGAAGAATGTGCTGATATGACAAAAATCTCATCTGCGCTTGTGCTGAATATAGGGACCCTGACGCCTGAAATCATAAATTCCATGCTTCTCTCTGCTGCCACTGCAAATGAGATGAAAATCCCTGTAGTGCTCGATGCAGTCGGAGTTGGAGCTACGAAATTCAGGGATGAGACGGCTGCAAAAATCCTTGGTTCTGTACATATTGACATAATCAAAGGCAATTACTCTGAAATTGCAAAACTCGCAGGCGAAAAAGCAGAAACAAAAGGTGTTGAAGCAACCTTAATCAGTGCCGACCCCGAAAAAGTTGCAAAAGAATTCGCAAAATCAAGCTCTTCCGTTGTGGTAATGACAGGAAAAGAAGACGTAATAAGTGATGGATGCAGGACAATTATTGTAAAGAACGGGCACGAGTTTATGGGGTCAATTGTAGGTACAGGGTGCATGGCCGCATCAATAATCGCTTCGTTTGCTGCGGTAAATCCAGATTATTGCTTCGCCGCCAGAGACGCACTGTGCTATTTCGGAGTAGCAGGAGAGCTCGCAGCCAAAAAGTCGGCAGGGCCGGGAAGCTTTAAGGTTAACCTGTATGATGAAGTGTTTAACCTGTCCGACGAAAAAGTAAAGGATATGATGAATGTCGAAGAGCGGTAAACCTGATTGGTGATTGGACACAGCATTTTTGAATTAATGGAATATAGGTAATGGGCATGAGTTATTGAAAACCGTAAGCATAAGAAACTCTCTAAATTTATCTCAAATACAGGAATTGTACACGCTTTTTTGGAATTGATCAATAACTCATGGACACGACCGGAATATATAAGGCATTAAAAAATATCGGGCACTAAAAACCTGATTATCAAAACCTTTCAATTTATATTTGACCTTCTGTAAGTATTTGACCTTCTGTACGTAATTTTAAAACACGATACCGAATGAGTTGAAACGTAATGGACCAGAAAAACTGCAATCTGAAGATTTCCAATCAGAAAGACCTACCCCAGAAAAATTTTCTTTTAAAAGAGATTGATTTTTATCTTGTGACAGATTCCGGACTCTCAAAGAAAGGAATCCTGTCCGATGTAAAGGAATCAGTTGAAGGCGGCTGCAAGATAATTCAATACCGGGAGAAAAATAAGAGTACAAAAGAGATGGTAAACGAAGCGTCCGAAATCAAGAGAATTTGCAGCGGCAGAGCAATCTTTCTTGTAAATGATAGAATCGATGTTGCCTTAGCAGTTGATGCGGATGGGGTCCACATAGGCCAGGACGACATGCCAATTGGAACTGCAAGAAAGCTTCTGGGCGAAGATAAGATAATCGGCCTCACTGTCCATAACGTTGCTGAAGCAATCGAAGCAGAAAAAAGCGGTGCTGATTATGTGGGTCTTGGCCCTATATTCGTTACGTCTACTAAAAAAGATGCAGGAAAGGGGATAGGGCCTGCCAGAATAAGAGAAGTTAAGAATGCGATTAAAGTTCCAGTGGTTGCAATCGGCGGAATAAATAGAGAAAACTGCAGGAGAGTTGTGGAAAATGGTGCTGACAGCTTTGCTGCTATTTCTGCTGTCGTATGCAGCGACGATGTAAATAAGGAAACCAGTGAGTTCATTGAGATTATTCGTGAAATAAAAAAGTAAACAGCCAATAATCTCGTTTATGTTTTTTAAGTATCGGAAATCTAATTTTCAGTTTTTCTTTCCAGCGTCAATATACCGTGCCCAATGAACTTTGCCTTAAACTGCATCGCAGACGGCACATTCATCAGGTACTCCGGGTTATGTCGGGTGGGTCAATTTTAAGCCGAAATATGAGCATGTCTGGACCTGGGTTATGAACGACAACCTGATACTTCTAACAACAAATGTAAGTGATGGCAGGACAAATATGCTTGATTTTACCGAGACAAACAGCGCGGTAAATATGCATCAATTAACAACGTAGCAGAAGGAACATATGATGTCTTATGGGAAAATAGAAGCTTGACTGTTACTGATGGGAAGATCAAGGATACCTGGCAACCATACGAGTATAATTTTTAACAATTAAGGGCAAGTGATGCACCATATAAGCTCTTAAAGTTACCAGTTGTCCGGTTCGGGTTCTTTTGACAGAGGTTAGCAGGTCATTTCTCTGCTAACATTCCCGGCCAAATGCATGACAAATTTCACGTCTTTTATTTTTTAATACATATAATTGGAAATATAGTTTTTTATTTTTTGAATCTCTCAGGAAGTTTTTTATCAGGAGTGACTCCATAATATTTTGTCCTTGCCGCTCCCCATATACAGCCGTTTTTACCGAAGATCTTCAGCTCAAGGTTCTGTATGGATTTGAAGATACTATTCCCTGCTCTCGCCCCTTTACAGACAATGCAGAGTTTCTCACAAAAAATTGGGGGTTTTCCCTTATTTTCTACCATATCCTCACTCCTGATTGTTCTTATCTTCAGATATGCATCTGTGCTTTTTGGAGATTTACTCCATTAAGTGAATCACTTATTTGACCTGTTGACCTGTAAAAAATTATTTCGATATAATATATTCAGTAATCTCTTATTCACAGAAGCTTCTTTCCAGCATCAGGGCCGGGAGCGCACTGGAATACATCACTTATACTGACTTCTATGAGGGTTTTTGCAGGAAGACCAGGTTTTGCAGCATTCACAATTGCTTTCATCTTATCGAATTTCTCGCCTGAACTGATGATTGTAGCTTCTCCCTTTATCTGGAAGCACCCACCTGTTTCAGGGCCCCACACATAGATTGCAACTTTTGGATTTTCTTCCAGGTTTGCAAGAGATTTAACCATGAAATTGTCTGCAATCCATATAGTTTCATCATCTACAAGCTGGCAGAAGCCTATGGGTACTACGTTAGGAACTCCTTCTTTTGAAGCCGTTGCAAGAGGGAAGATCTTTACTTTTGAAAAAGCAGTTTTCATATCTTCATTTAGCTTTACCATTATATTTCACCACCAGATGATTGTAGTATAAATTTATATATTTAAGCGTTAGAATTCTGTACCTGAGATATCATTTGTGTACTTTAATAACCTTTCAGAGCTAAAAAAACATTATTAAATGTTATTTAGACAAAATCCGGGGTAAAGTTTATGATAAATGTGATCAGGAGTCTGGAAGAGAAAATATTAAGAAATATTGGTTTAAAAGCTGGTTTTAGATACGAAAAAGTTGTTAACTGGAAAAACTGGCTGCAATTGTACAATTTTCGTCCTGAGCTCACAGACAACACTTATGCCTGGCTTACAGATCTACTTGCTTTAAAATCCGTAGATTCGGGAAATTACGGGGTTTGAAGCATAATTACAGATGATGAATGAAAGATTGTGGCCCCTGGGCGCAACCTTGTGTACTCTCCTCTTTTCGGAGCGACCTGCACGCAAAATTGGTTACATTAAACTATTTTGAAGAAGAAAAACCGCAGATTACTACTTTAAAGGATTATTACGCTTTACACATCTATTACGCTTTACACGTTTCTTGAGTCCTGTCCTATGTGCTTGACAAGGCTAATTTCTGCAGGGGTTAACAGGTAGTTCACGCTTCTACCGACCCAAAAGGGGACAACCGGTTCAGAATCTACTCTCACCATGTGACCTTACTCAATGCTATAATCCAAATAATAGACAAATCCATGTTCTATTTTTATCATGAAAGTGCTTTCAGGTACTTTCATTTTTTGTGCCTGTATTCGAAGAATTTCATATGCGTTTTATCATGATTGTATCCGGATCAGACGGCAAATCTGCAATAACAGGGAAGTTAGGAATGGTTGAAGTATGACTTCAAGTTTTCACTTTGCTAATGGCTCTATAATTGCACTTCCCAATATCATTAATGGCAATGTAGGGTATAAGTCTTTGAAATTAAATTTGCGCCATCCCTAAATAAATGACAGTGGTAGAGGTAAAACTGAAAGAAGTAAAACTGAAAGAAGTAAAACTGAAAGAAGCAGAACTGAAAGAAGCAGAACTGAAAGATGCAGAACTGAAAGATGCAGAACTGAAAGAAGCATTCAAGGATTCCGCTTCTTCACACACTCTTTGAGTTTTTCTTCAAGCTGGACCCGGGATATGAAAACCCCAAACTGGGCTGCAATGGTTTCGATAACAGTACGCACGCTATCCGGTAGCTCGTACTCCATATTTGAGGCAAGATAAAAAGCTGCAATAACTTTATTTCCGTACTTTACAGGAATTATTGCCGTAGCTCTAAGTTTTTCCTGCCTGAGCACCTCATCTTTCGAGGTAAGAAGAAGATCTATGTGCTGCTTGTAGACAGGCTGACCTATCATAACAAGCTTGGTATTTGGAGAATTTGCACTATAATGAGAGGCGTTCTCGATAAAGATAGAAGAAAGCCCGCGATGGATAGAAAGATTCATATCTCCGGTTTCGTCATCAATCAGATAGATACCACCGGCAGTGATCTCATCTATCTGAAGACAAAAGTCAAGCAGCCTATCGAGGGTTTCATCCAGGCAATTTGAAGTGCTTAAAGCAATTCCAAGGTCCCTCTGGATATAGAGCAGTTTCTCTTTTCGTTTTCTTTCGGTAATATCCAGAATTATACCTTTAAGGTATCTTACGACCCCGTTCTCATCGGCTTCAATAAAGGTTCTTTCTTCAACCCAGCGCGTTTCCCCTGATTTTGTCAATATCCGGTATTCCTGAGAGAAGTCAACGTAATCTTCTTCGATTCTTCTTGAGAGTTCTCTTTCGACCCTTTCCAGGTCATCAGGATGCACAATGTTTCCGTAGAGAAGCTTCCCCGAAGTAAACTCTTCTACCGTATACCCGAACTTTTTTATGTTCTCAGAGACAAATTCTGCAGGCCAGCACTTCTCTGGTCGCCACAGGAAAACAGTAACAGGGACTTTATTTATTACTGAGATCAGCTCTTTTGCCATCTCCAGCGCACTGCGTAAAGACATCTCCTTGAGATATTTGCAGGGTTTTTGCCTGCAGTGTTTTCCGTTTCTAGCCAAATTTGAAGTCGCTTTAGCCATTTTCGTCCTCGTACAAAACCTTTTACAGGAATCTATGACAAAGTTTTGCATATTTAATCTATTTGCTACAATTATATGGAATCACTTAATTAATTAAAAAGATTGTGAATTCAAGATAACGTAGCTAAAGTTCTGTAAAATATGATTGACTCTGTATCCTTTTTCTTTCAACACAAAAGCAAGGAGGCAGAGTCAATGGTAGATTTATTCTCTCTCATAAAAGATTATCTTGTCGATCAAGAAGCTGGAATTCGTTGTTTAATCACGTGGTTTTTAAACCTTGTCATGGTTGAGGACGCCCTTCTCCAGGCCGGTGAAGAACGTTACGATAGGACCTCTTCCCGTAAAGCTAGTCGAAACGGCTACAAGCCGCGAACCCTTCTTACCAGGCAGGAGAACTTGTATTATTAAAGCCTCAATTCCGTGAGTTTCCCTTTGAAACTCAGATCTTTGAGAAATATTCCCGAGTTGAACAGTCCATCTTGTCCGCTGTAGCTGAATCTTACCTTCAAGGCGTTTCCACTAGAAGGGTGAATAAAGTCATGACTGCTTTAAGAGTTGAGGGAATCTCAGCCTCTTCGGTTTCCAGGATTACAAAAGAGCTGGATGAAAAGGTCTCTGAATTATTGTCAAAGCCAATAGAACACGAAATTCCTTATGCGTTTATTGATGCAACTTATCTCAAAGTAAGAGATGGAACTCATTAGAAAAACGCATATGAAATTCTTCGAATAACAGGCACAAAGAAATGAAAGTGCTGGAAAGCACTTTCATGCTAAATAAAGCTCTCTTTATAGTTGCTGGAGTCAGAAACGTCGGTTATCGTGAGATTCTTGGAGTAAGATTGGCAGATAGTGAAGACTCTCTGTTCTGGGAAGATCTATTCAATGACCTGAAAGAAAGGGGGTTAAGAGGTGTCAAGCTAATTGTTTCTGATGGCCAAAAAGAAATTCAGAAAGCAGTTAGAGAGTCTTTTATTGGATCAAGCTGGCAAATGTGTCACTCTCATCTGGTGAGACTGCCCCTGAAAAAGAGTATAGAGAATTTTACAGAAAATTAGGAGCACTGCTTAGCTAGATATCAGGTATTTAGGAAAAGAAAGAGAAAAAATTGTTTTTGAATATAAAAATCAGGTGCCCGGAGCGTGACTCGAACACGCGACCTCCAGATATCTCAGGAGATTAAAGACGCCTCATATAAAGTCCCTATGAGTCTGGCGCCCCAACCGACTAGGCTATCCGGGCTTGCAACACACAGATGTATTAACATATATTAAAGGGTAACGATTGGAAGAGGAAAAAAGGGAAAAAAGGCAGGACAACGGTAGTTATTGGCATTAGAAAGACCGATAGAAAACGCAGAGAAGTGTGTGGAAATTAAGCAGGGTCCAGGCCTTCTCCTTAAAACCGCCCACCGTTCAAACGTAGACGGGCACGAGGATCTTATTCCCAAAACCGTTGCAAGATGTCCCTGGGTCTGAAGTCATTGAGCGCAGAACCCTTGAAGGATGCGAAGTTTGTCTGCATTTTCTTTGAAATGGGAGCCACCAGGTCCCGCTCAAAGTACAGGAACGGAGATACCGGAAATCCGGATTAAAAACGCCAGCGTCTGGTTATCCAGCATAGGGGATTAACTGTGAGACTACAGACATCTACATTAAGAGACGGGAAGATTTTGGATAGCGTCTCTAGAAATCCTCAAGAGGCTGTGGAGCAAAGATTGTAAACCCGGATGCACGGAGGATGAGAAAAGAACCTAAGCGGCTTCTACAGCCCTGTCCTTAACTTTGATCTAGCTTCAGCAGAGGCCCTGAATGGGCAGTGCCCTCCTGGGAATTTCTTTAATGTAGAGGTTGAAGGAAATGTACTCCATAGAAAAAAACAAGCCATTTTAAGGTTTCCCCTCAACCTTCTGTGTATTATTCAAATATGCGTACTGTTTTTATATTTGTATTAGTATAATAATATTTTTGATTTAATAACTATAATATTAAAAGAGATAAAAAAAGAAAAAGGAAAAATATCAGATTACTGAATGATCAGTAGCCTGTTGCCTCTGCCACCTTCTTGATAAGGGCTTCTTCTTCAGTATTTCCGAAAACTACTATCACATAGTTTTCATAGCTCCAGATATAGTAGTATCTGGGAACAGACTTTCCCCCGGCTGTGATGTACTTGGTGATTTTTACGGCAGTATGTCCGTTAAAAGAAACATCCATAAAACGGGGACCATTACTTAGTGGAGGGAAAGAGTTTTTGTATGCGGTGATGAAATTGTTTGCAGCTTCCTTGTCTTCTAGCTCAATCACATCTATATGATATTCAGTATTATTGGAGTCTTTGTAGATCCCCTCGGAGACATTAAGGATTCCGGAGACATTTTCAGCTTTGTAATCGCTTTTAGTCTCTTCTATGGAGAGTGGAATGGTAGCAATATACTCAAAACCTTCAGGAAGGGATTTAAGCGTACTTATCCCGGATGCACCTTCATAAGAAATTGAGTTTGTTTCCGGATTTTCCGTATCTGCCCCGTTAACTGCAGGATTGTTGCCCACGCAGCCTGAAATTGTGATCATCAAAAGCGCAAAAACAGATACTAAAACTATTATTTTTTTCATAAAACCACCTTGATCTTAAATCCTGAAACCAGTGGTTTATAGAATCAGGATTTCAGATTTAAAAGAATCACCAGAACTAAGAAATTTGCAAATATAAAGTTATCTGCAAGAAAAAACAAAAAAGAATTTAAAAGAGAGAAGGGTAGGAAAACCCTTCACTCAGAAAATTTAGTTCTTCCTCCTGACGAGGTAGACGACTGCAAGAAGTCCGACAAGGCCAAGGACAACTCCGAAGCCTGGAGTTTTCTTATCAGTGGGAGTCTCTGCAGGTTTTGTTGGTTCCTCGGCTGGTTTCTCGGTTGGTTTCTCGGTTGGTTTCTCGGTTGGTTTCTCAACGGTCTCATTACCTGTTGGGGTCACTTCAGGTTCAGGTTCATCCTTAGCACCTTCTCCGAGAGTCTTCTCGACGAATAGGTAGTACCTGAGTTCAGGGGATGGGGTGTCAGCGACCTTAAAGGACATACCCTGACCAATATCTACTTTAGCGTCTCTGGTCAAAGTGAAGGTGTCTTTGTTGGTGATGGAAATGGTGTCGCCCTGGATTGAAACATCGTTGAGTTTACCGAATTCATCATCAGACGAGATCTTCATTGCGTTTTCGTAGTCAATGAACCAGATACCCTGGATCTGGGCAATGCTGTCGACTGCGCCCTGGAAGACCTGGTTGACATGCACTCTGAGGACAATAACATTTTCTTCGCCCTGGACATCTTTTTTAACTACCCAGGTGTTCTCACCGGTATCGACTGCGATGATTTCATCATCGACGAATTCTCCGTCCTTGCTGAACTCAAGCCAGACTTTCTTACCGTCAACATCAACCTGCTTGGCTTCGATAGCATAGCCGTCACCAAGTTCAAGCTTTTCACCGGTTCTGACAGTGTACTTGACATCGCTGTCCATGATGAGCTTTGCAAGCTTGCCAGCTTTGTTGGGGTTGATCGGTATGTAGTCTTCTGCGAAGAAGCCGATCACAGGGTACTTGCCCCATTTGGAGTACTCATAATCAACGTTCTTAATGGTGCTTGAATACTTGAGACCTCCTTTATCAATAACGTTTCCTGTTAGCTTGGAGACGCTGAGAGATTCTGTTGTGATGTCATCATTGAGGTCATAGAAGAAGCCTGCGAAGTTGGATCCATCCCAGGTAAAGTCACCTGTACCGGAAGCGACCTCTCCTCTAACTTCATAGGTGCCTGGTTCTGTGAGTTCCTTCATTGCATAGAACCTGAGCACATCGGAGCTGGTGTCAGCTGTCTTGAAGTATAGATTCTCAGCAATTTTCGCTGAGCTGCCCCTTGAAAGAGTAAAGGTGTCTTTGTTGGTGATGGTAATGGTGTCGCCCTGGATTGAAACATCGTTGAGTTTATCGAATTCATCATCAGACGAGATCTTTATTGCATTTACGTAGTCAATGAGCCATATACCCTGTATCTGGGCAACGCTGTCGACTGCGCCCTGGAAGACCTGGTTGACATGCACTTTGAGGACAACAACATCTTCTTCTCCCTGGATGTCATCCTTTTCAACTACCCAGGTTTTGTCACCGGCATCGACTTCAATGATTTCATCATCGACTAATTCTCCGTCCTTGGTGAACTCAAGCCAGACTTTCCTACCGTCAACATCGACCTGCTTGGCTTCGATAGCATAGCCCTCACCCAGGTCAAGCTTTTCACCGGTTCTGACAGTGTACTTGACATCGCTGTCAAGGACAAGCTTTGCGAGCTTACCAGCTTTGTTAGGGTTAATCGGGATGTACTTCTCTGCGAAGAAACCGATCAGGCTGTAGTTGCTCCATTTAAGAGATGGATTTTTGTATTCGTAAGCAACTTTCTGGATTTGAGTTTTGTAAACAATTCCGCCTTTTCCAATGACATTACCCTTATTGTCGGGTTTGGCTACAATGGAAAGGGTTTCAGTTGTTATGTTATCGTTAATGTCGTAATAGAATGCTGCAAAATTTCTAGCATCCGTTGTAAGGGTGGTACCGTCGCCATATTTGTTAATAATGTCGACGATATCAGAGCCGTTGTACACTGGACCGCGGATCTCAATTGCGTCTGCTGCACTTGCGGCGGATGCAAATACAGTGAGAAGCATGAGAAGAGCCAATGTTACTGCTGCAAATCTCTTCATTTTATTGTTTCCTCCATGTTTGTTAAGATATATATCGTATGTAAGAAGAAGTGTCGGGATCGAACACTTAAAAGGTTTCACAATTCTTCACCAAATCAGACATGTTCGTTTCGTCGATTGCCGAAGAGGATTTCATTCACTCCTCATCCCTCTAAATTAGATTACAAGTGTTCTATAAAACAATTGCATTATTAAATCTTTTGTGGTCTATTTCAGAAGAATTGAAGAATAAAAGCGCAAAACAACGATGCAAATGACGGTAAATGTCGAAATAACCTGAGCAGAATATTCGTCAGAGGTTATATACAGGATTAAGTTGTAACGCTTATAATACAATGGAAAAAAGAAAATATGTTTAGAGATTCAACTAAATGATTTGAAACGATACTAGTGTAGCGTCAGTGTTAAAATGTCGTATATAATCGATTACAATGATTCAAAATCGTATAATCCTTGATGGCTGACACGACACTAGTTTTAAAAGAAACGTTATGTAAAACACTCTAACTCGTTTTTTGCCTCTTATTGAAAACGTCTTCAAATCATAAAATATCCTGAGTTTCGCGCGTGACTGCTTCGTTTTAATATTAGATAGGTCAGAGTTTGATTTCACGACAGCTTATAACGCATTTTTACTAACAGACAAGACAGATTCAAGAAAGAGCCTTCTTGAATACTCTTTAATGCGACTTTCTTTAGATATGCCCTATAACTTAGCGCACCATTCAGCAGGAAAACATCTAATAGCAAACGTATTAATTCAGGTATCAGTCAGTAAAAGGCTGGCAATTAATTGTGGGTAAAAATGTCATAAATGTATTAAATAATTCACATATTTCTTGCACAGATTTTTATTAATATATTAGTAATAATAATAACAATAATGATAACAATAAAAATAGGATATTTCCTATTTTGCAAGGCATACAGCGTAATATTAGATATTAGAAACTGACTATATAGAGAGAAATATAAAAATAAGAAAAGTAGAAAAGAGGGGGGGAATTACTTGAAGAAAAGAAACCATGAATATAAGGCACCCAGATATTCATATAAAGAAGTAAATATAAGACTTATTATATATGAAAAGCACAACATAGAATAAAAAACAAAAAGGGGTATCAGTTTTGGAATGCCAAGATATTATCCAGGATGTCCTCTGCAGGATAAAAGCCATGAAAGGCGTGGAAGATACATACATTTTAAATGAAGAAAATAAGGAAAAAATATTTGAGCTTGAGAAAAAAGCCGAAGGGGCAGTTTTGATGGGCATGGGAATCGGAGATAATCAAGGGATCAAGGAGGTTCTCAAACGCCAGTTAATCATAGCCTTTACAACCAATATGGATTACGTCTGGCCTGAAGGGCCCAATGTGGTTCTCATGCAGTACGGGGAAAAAGTAGGCGAAGATGTTTATGACCCCGAAAAACTCGAAGAGTGTAAAAGATGCACGGATATGCTGGTTATGGGAAATATTGTATTTTATAAAAATGCAGTGCCAACGCCAAAGGACGCCAAAAAAGAACCTATGATCGTTCTTCTCCCCCCTCAAAAATGTAAAGATTTAGAGTGCGTGGGCGGCATTTCCAACATAGTACTGGCATCTCCTTCCACTCCTTCAGATGAGTATATTAGATCTGTAATGGGCCTTAAACCAGCAGTTGGCCTGGGAACTTTTATTGTAGGATTCGATTTCTGTTGATCAAAATCAGATAAAGAAATTGCACCCGGAAAAGCAATGAATAAGTGAACAGTCAGGAATAGAATCCGAAAAGACGGAATTTGATATGAAAGAGCCTGATTATAAGATGGCCTGCAGGAATATCCTTGAGAAGGTACTTGCTGGCAAAATCAAAGACGAAGACCAGTTGAACAAAGTAAAAAAAGACGTGAGTAAACGATATCATCTTTCCAGCTTGCCAAGAAATGGAGATATCATTATGCAGGGTACACCAGAGGAGCAGGAGATAATAAAAGGGTTCCTCAGGCGAAAACCCATAAGGACGATTTCCGGAGTTGCAGTAATTGCTATAATGACTTCACCTGCTCCATGCCCTCACGGAGTTTGCCTGCCCTGTCCAGGAGGTCCGAATTCAGCATTTAAATCCCCTCAGAGTTACATGGGAAGAGAACCTGCAGCAATGAGGGCCATCCAGCATGAGTTTGACCCTTATGCTCAGGTTCATTCCAGACTTACTCAGCTAAAGGAGATAGGCCATGATGTTGAAAAAGTGGAGTTAATAGTAATGGGAGGCACTTTTTCAGCACGCAGCCTTGACTATCAGGAATGGTTTAGCAAACGCTCTCTTGAAGCAATGAACGATTTAACAGGCACAGAATGGAGGGACAGAGCCTGGAAGATAGGAAAATCCTCCCCTTATATCCCGCTTGAAGAGGTTCAGAGAGCAAATGAAACTGCTGATATCCGCAACGTAGGAATAACCTTCGAGACACGGCCTGATTGGGCAAAAGAGGAGCATGTGGACGAATTCCTCAGGCTTGGAGGTACAAAGGTAGAGCTTGGAGTCCAGAGTGTATATGATTTTGTTTTATCCCGGATGCAGAGAGGACACGGAGTTGCGGAAATTGTCAAAGCTAACCAAATATTAAGAGACAGCGCATTTAAGGTAGGCTTCCATATGATGCCCCATCTCCCGGGAGCAGATTCTGAACTTGACCTGAGGGGATTCAAGAAGCTCTTCAATGACCAGCGTTTTAGGCCGGATTACCTTAAAATTTATCCTACCCTTGTGACCGAAGGCACCCCTCTATATAGAATGTGGGAAGCAGGAGAATATCACGCGCTTTCAGACGAAGAAGCTGCAGAACTTATTGCAGACATAAAAGCTGTCCTGCCTAAATGGGTAAGACTTCAGCGCATCCAGAGAGACATTCCTGCCCATCAAATCTTTGCAGGTGTCAGAAAAAGTAACCTCAGGCAACTTGCAGAGGAAAAACTCCGGGAAAAGGGAGGAAAATGCCGCTGCATACGCTGCAGAGAGGTGGGACACAACAGCCTGAAAGGGAGAAGGATAAACGAAAAAGATATCGAGCTTACTATGGAAACTTATGAAGCTTGTAATGGTAAAGAACACTTTATCGCTTTTGAGGACCTTTCGGCAGATGTCCTTATAGGTTTTACACGTTTGCGCTTCCCGGCTGCCCCCCACCGCAAAGAACTGCAGGACTCTGCTCTTATAAGAGAACTGCATGTATATGGTTCCATGGTACCTGTAGGAAGAGAGGCAAAACAAAAGGAATGGCAGCACCGGGGTTATGGAAAAGAGCTTATCGAGCGCGCTGAAGAGACCGCATCCGAATCTGGATACAGGAAACTTGCAATAATCAGTGGAATAGGTGCCAGGGAATACTACCGAAAACTCGGGTATAGTCTTGAGGGAGTATATATGTCAAAAGTCCTCAAGGACTGAGAGTGCTTACTTATACTATAAAATAGACCATAATGAGTTTTCCAACTCTGATTCTTTATATAATAGGCTTTATAAAACGCATATGAAATTCTTCGAATAACAGGCACAAAGAAATGAAAGTACCTGGAAGCACTTTCATGCTAAGGAATGGTTGAAATATAACTTCAAGTTTTCCCTTCTGGAATCGCTCTATAATTCCATTTTCCCAAATAATCATCAAATACAATTTTGGCAAAGCCTCATTTGAATCTAGAATTTGAATCTTTAAAAGTATTACTTAAAAAAAAGAGAAGGGTTTTAAGAGCAAGGTTTTAAACCTTACTTTTTGCCATTTCAAAAGCCCTGACTACCTTTTCATTCTGCTCAGGAGTACCGACTGTTACCCTGATAAAAGAATCTCCGGCTTCTCGGAATGAATCACAGGAGCGCACGATTATCCCTTTCTTCAGAAGGCACTCCGTGACCTTTTTTGCTTTCAAAGGAGCAACATCTACAAGTACGAAGTTTGCCTGTGAAGGATAAACCGTAAACGGGATCTTTTCTTTCAGGTATTTTCTGCCTTCCCTTGCAAGATTTATGCTTTTATTCAGATGGTCCGTGTCCGAAAGTGCAGCCAGTCCTGCCTTTAAAGCCGGAAGGCTTACCGAGAATGGAGTTGCCGCTCTTTGGTACTCTTTTGCAAGCCATTCAGGCATTATCCCATAACCCAGACGCAGCCCTGCAAGTCCGAATGCCTTGGAGAAGGTTCTCCCAACCACGAGGTTATCGTATTCCCTAACGAGCCCTGCAAGGTTCCTGTCTGCAAATTCAACATATGCTTCGTCCACAAACACAAGGGCATGGGTATTTTCAACAATTTTCCTCAGGTCAGCTTCGGGAAGTAGATTGCCAGACGGATTATTTGGAGAGCACAGGAAGATGATTTTTGTCCTGGAAGATACGGCTTCAAGGACCTTATCAGGGTCTACAGAGAAATCCGGGTTCCGCCTGATAAAGACAGGTTTTCCTCCGCAGGCTCTGGCAGGTAATTCGTAATAGGAAAATGTAGGGATAGGAACGATAACCTCGTCCCCCTTTTCAATGATTATCCTGCAAAGCCCATCAAGAATCCCGTCCATTCCGGGCCCGGAGGCGACAATATTCGACACTGGAAAACCTGTGTATTTTGAGAGTGCTTCTCTTAATTCTCGTGCATCCGCTGAGGGGTAGATATTTGCTCCGGGAGCTGCCTCTACAAGGGCCTGGACAGCTTTTGGGGAGGGCCCCAGAGGGTTTTCGTTTGAGCCCAATTTGATTATTGATTCCGGCTTAAGCCCGTAAGCTGAAGCTATCTCTTCTATGGACTTTCCGGGGACATATTCTGCAATATCAAAGATTTCTTCTTTTATCAGTTCATGCCTGCTCAAGGACATCAACTACCGTATCTACCTGCTCTTTCGTAATCACAAGCGGAGGAACAAGGCGGAGTACTGTGTCCGAGGTGCAGTTTACAAGCGCGCCGTGCTCCCTTGCAAAATCTACAAGCTTTCCGCAGGGGTACTTGATCTCAACTCCTATCATAAGTCCTTTCCCGCGGACCTCCACAACATCGTCCCTTTTCATGCCTGAGAGTTTTTTCATGAAATAAGCCCCCATTTCCTTTGAGCGCTCCAGAAGCTTTTCTTCCTTTATTGCCTGAATCGAAGCAAGAGCAGCCGCACAGACAAGAGGCCCGCCTCCATAGGTAGAAGCATGCTGCCCGCGGCCGAAACTGAAGCCGCTACGAGCTGCAATGGCTCCCATGGGAAGCCCACCACCCAGGGCTTTTGCCATAGTCATGATATCAGGCTCTACCCCGAAATGTTCTTTGCAGAACCAGGTACCTGTCCTTCCAAAGCCTGTCTGTACTTCGTCAAAGATGAGGAGGGTTCCAGTCTCATCGCAGATTTCCCTTACTTCTTTTAAATATCCGGTGTCCGGGATATTGACTCCGCCTTCTCCCTGAATCGGTTCAAGGATCACTGCTGCGCAGTCTTCAGAAACTGCCTTCCTGATAGCATCGGCATCAGAGT
This sequence comes from Methanobacteriota archaeon, assembly GCA_030054735.1. GTDB lineage: Archaea > Halobacteriota > Methanosarcinia > Methanosarcinales > Methanosarcinaceae > Methanosarcina. The sequence continues at coordinate 20,156 of JASGVX010000029.1, forward strand.
ACGGGACAAATTTGGTTTCCGAACTTACAGGAGGCATAAAAGGGTCCCTGTACATGCTCTTGTGAGTCACGCTGAGCGCTCCTATGGTCCTGCCGTGGAAGGAGTGTTCGGCTGCTACAAAGGCACTTTTTCCGGTAGCAACACGGGCCAGTTTCATTGCAGCTTCCACGGACTCAGCTCCGGAGTTGCAGAAAAAAATGCGTTCCATACCCGTAACCGAGACAAGGGCTTCAGCAAGTTCTGCCTGGATTTCAGTATAATACAGATTGGAAACATGGATCAGTTTCTCAGCTTGAGCCTGGATGGCTTTAACAACTGTTGGGTGGCAGTACCCAATATTATTTACCGCAATGCCTGCCACGCAATCGATATACTCTTTACCGTAAATGTCCTGGACAACTGCTCCTCTGCCTTCCGAAATCACAAGGGGCTGGCGCCCATAAGTCTGCATCACATACTTTGAGTCTTTTTCTACAGTAGAATTGTATCTTGCCTGCAGGTCACCGGAATTAATAGTTTTATCTATCAAGTGAATTCCTTTCCTTTAAATCTATGATCGTAAATTTATCTCTGGGTGTAACGATGAAAGTTATCTAAGTTTAATCTTGGAAATTTAAATTTTAAAGCTTATATTGAACGTTAAATTCTCTTTTGGCAATTTCCAAAAAACATGGGTTTATATGTCAACTATGAGTGTTTTGATGGAATTTTGTCTTAAATGGACCCTGGTTTTTACAAAGATGTCCTTAATTAATAATTTTCTGATTAACTAAGTTCTCAGTTTAAATTTTTCCCTTGCCTTCCCAAAAACCGGATAATTACTGATTCTTTCAGAATTCTCTGAGAATACTACCGTTTATCTGCTTTCTCGTAAAGAAAAATTCACTATGGATAAAGGTAAGTTACGTACAAATACTATGTATTATTTCAAAATCGGTATCAACAAAAATTGTGAAATTGAAATGTCGACCTGCCGAATGTAGGCTAAGAAATAGGGATTCACAGAAAAATTCTGTATTCCAGGAGTAATCTCTTTGAAAAATTCTGAGCGGAATAGCCGTACATTCCCTGAGCCCGATTTAAGAGTTCAGGTTAGTACAGGTGTTCAGGTCACCTGTCTCTTTTTAAGTGATCTGGAACCTGCAAAATGCCGGGTTCTTGCAAGAGACCTGGTTCTGACAGATTTTTTTTCCATGCCAGGCACAAAGCCGTTTTTGACTTTTGGACCGGTTTTGATCAGAGAATCTATTTCGACAATTTTTACAGCTTTTACGAGTCCTTCTTCAGGCTCACTCTTTAACTTCTTCTCTGCCTCAACCATAATCACTTTCCCTAAAGCGTTAACCTCTGCAAGAGGAGGTTTTTCCCCTGCTTCCCGTAAAAAAGATACTCCAGAAGGTGCCTTTATTGTACCTTCCACTCTTGCTTTTTCGTGAAGGATTACAGAACCGGCTTTTACTCCTCCGAAGACCCTGCTGTTTCTGCCTATATGTACCTGCCCTTTAGAAATAAGGCTTCCATAGACAGTGCTGTCTTCTCCTATTGTTATGTTTCCTTCCGAATTGATGCCTCCTTTAAGGACCAGGGCATTCCCAGTTTCTACAGACTGCACCCTTAGATTCCCTATCAGATAGCAGTTGCTCCCTATAACTGCTTCTCCACTAACTTCAATGGCTTCAGGAGAGATTTTTGCATCTGCGGGTATGATAAATACTTTTTCCCCAGGTTGTTTTCCATCAAGTTCCTCGCTATCTTCGGAGTCATCAAAAAGCTCTTCAAGTGCCTTTTCCACTTCTTCTCCTTTGCCGAGGCGCATCATTTCCCTGATATACAGGAAGAGAAATATGATTACAGGTACAGGGTTCCTGACGACAATCCACCCTTTGGCTTCAAATCCGCCTTTAATTTTTACTTCTTTTCCTACGTCCAGGTCCCCTTCTACGCTCAGTTTTCCGTCAATGGTAACGAATTCTCCCAGATATGCATTTCTCCCTACCTTTACCCCGTTTCCTATTTTAGACCACATGTCAATCCTGGCATCAGAGCAGGCTATCACATCTCCGGAAACAGTAACCCCTTCTCCTATAATGACCGTATCTCCCGATATACAGTACTGGACGCTGGAATAATTGCCGATAATTATGTCTCCATCTACTGTAATTTTGTTTGTTTCTATTCTGGTATTATCGGGAATCAGAAGCTGTTTTAGAATTTGTTCTGGCTCTGAGATGTTTTCACTCTCCGAGAAAACTGTTTCCTGTTATCAGGTTTGAAGGTTCAGATCTTGTTTTAAGGGTGTGAGTTTTAAACCGCGATATTGAAAATCCAATTATTTATTTTGTAAATTAGTATTTATTCAAAAATAACTATCTTACAATATATTCTTATTCTTTTTTCTGTCCATTCTCAATTTTTGAGCAGTAATGAAGACTTCTTATTATTAGCAGTAATGATGACCTCTATTATTATATCTATCTATATGAAAATTTGTATAAAAATGCAGATTATATTCTTCGAATAAGATAGCCAATAAATGAAAATACTTTTTCATTAGCTTTTTTGTGCAAAAAGTATAGTCAGCAATAGTAGAGTGGGAAGAGAAATACTTGAAATTATATATTTATTGTCCCTTAATTTAATGAATCAGGAGAATATGGAAATAAGTTTTTCGAGCTGGATCCTTTCACTGGCAGCGTCTGCAAGCATGGCATCGGTTTCTGAGATTTTTATGATAAGACGTGCAACGTCCTCATCAGTTTCTCCCGAATCTATAAGGGCTTCAGCGAGCCCTTCAAGGATATCAGTCCCTGAAAGTCCTTTTTCAATAATCATTTCATCTATAAGCTTGCGTCCTCTGGAAAAGTCACCTGCAAGAGCAGCCTCAAGCAGCGAATCTACAGTTTCATCCCTGCCTTTCATAACAGCTTCAAAAACGATATCCCCCGTGATTTCAGCACCATCTGCCTTCAGGGCGGCAAGCTGGAGAGTCAGGACAGCTCTTGCAATATTTCCTTTAGCAAGATAAAGGATCGCATCAAGTGCCCTGCTAGAAAGCTTAAGTTTTTCAGAAATAGCGATTCTTTCAAGATGAGGTTTCAGGAGAGAATCCGTAACATAGGCAAAAAAGACCTGAAGGCCCCTTGAACGGAGGGGAGAAATGAGTTTAGAAAGTCTTGTCGTGGAAAGAATAAACCTGCATGTTGCACTGTATTTTTCCATGATCCGCCTGAGAGCATGCTGTGCATCCGAACTAAGGGATTCTGCATTATCGATATAGATTATCTTGTAATCGGCATCAAGAGGAGCCATTCCGGAATACTCGTTAATGATCTCCTTAAAAATATCGATCACGCTTTTATAGATTTTTTTTGGGTCGTCAGTCCCGATAAAACGGACAAAACGCCTATCCCTTACAAGATAACGTTTTCCCTGGTCAAAAAAATCCGAGGCATTAAAGTATGTGAAGTTGTTCTTCCAGGTATCCCCGTAGAGCTGCCTGGCAAGAGCAAGAGCAGCCGTCGTTTTTCCAGAGTTATCGGGGCCGTAAAAAATAAGGTGGGGAAGGGTCCTGGACTGGACCAGTTCTGAAAGCGTTTTTACAGCATGTTCGTTTCCAAGCATACCTTCAAGAGTGTCTGCCCTGTATTTAAGAGTCCAGAGATCCTGCATACATCCCACCTTGTTTTTGAATATCAATTCTAGTGTCGCGTCAGCATTAAGATATCGTATATAATCGATTACAACGATTCAAAATCGTATAATCCTTGATGACTGACACAACACTAGAGACTTTTTTTCCCTTTTAATACTTACTCAGTTATGCTAGCATTTTCATCTACATGAAGGAATTCCTTGATTACTACACCATATACAGGTCTCGCAAAAATCACACCAATGAAGACACCAATGATAGTAGTAATTGCAAAGCCCTTCAAGGATCCAAAGCCCATTACAACCAGGGGAGACAGGGCAATTATATTTGTAGAGGCTGCCCCTAAAATGATTGCAAAAGCTTTTCCTATCCTGGACTTGAAGACCTTTGTTGGAGGAAGTTTGCCTTCGTAAAGCACCTCATCTGTGATGATGACAAGGTGGTCGATTCCAGTACCTATGGTAGCGATAATACCTGCAATTGCAGGCAGGTCAAGCTGCCAGCCTATCAATGCTGCAACCCCAATGATCATAATAACTTCACTGAAAGAAGTCCCGACCATGGGTATAAGGATTTCAGGCCTCCTGTACTTGAAGTAAACCACGGCTGCCACTGCAATAAGGGAAAGCAAACCTGTAATCACGGCTGCAGTTTTGAACTTCTCTCCAAGATTTGGATCCACATGTCCTGAACCTACAAGCTGCACATTGACAGGAAGAGCCCCTGCCCTGAGGTGAACCTGAAGTGCAGTAGCTTCGGTTTTGGCAGCTTCGTCAGTGCCTGTGGAAGCTTCCCAGGAATAAATTGGACCTTCTCGCAGTTTGGAGGCTGCAGAGTAGCTTAAAGGTGCTCCATATATTTCAACTCCGTCAAGATACATCATCAGATAATGTGAATTCGGGTCGTCAATTGCCCCGGTTTCGAGTGCAATTTTCTGAAGAGCACGGGCTCCTTCTTCTTTCAGGGTAAATGGAGTATGCCACTGTTCATCATGGTAAGTTGGAATTCCCACACTTTGAATGGAATCGCCATAAAGGACATGTTCGGTTGCATTTCCAGTTGTCTGAATCCTGATCTCGAACTTTCCAGGCCTTTCAGCTATTTCCTTGGCAGTCGCCAGGTCAATGCCTGCAAAATCAATAAGGATATATTCGTCTCCTACAGTTCTGACAGGAATTTCTTTAAGGCCCAGAGAGTTGAGCTTGTCGTTAAGGATGTCCCTTGTCAGGTCTCTGGTTTCACTGCTGACTCCTTCTTTATAAGTTGAGGTCCCATCTCCGTTCTTGTGGATTGAACCTCCAACTTTTTCCAGTAGAGACTGAAGCTGTTCTTCAGTGACTCCAGTCCTGATTTCGTAGACAAACCCTTTCTGAGTACTCATGAGAACTACTTCTGCATCAAGAGCTTTTGAAAGGTAAGTCCGGACGAGAATTTCTTTACTTGTATCAGAGATAGTCACCTGAGTTTTGTCCCCACCCAGCCTGTCCACGCTTACCGTGCCCAGAGCCTCAAGCTGGGAGGCGCTTACCTGAGCAGATGTTGTAAATGTGACTGATTTATCGACAGAGCCGCCTACATCAAGGCTATTTTTTGTAATCTCGATAGGGGCTCCAATTATAGGCTCAACAATTCCACTGACTAGCTTTCCGGAATCCACATCTATCTGGGCAAGTGCCCCCTCCAGTTTTATCTGGAGCCAGGACCCGCCTTCCAGGTCAAGCCCAAAATTAAGGTTAGTAGTTATCCCTTCTCCAGGTGTATAGCTTGGGTGGATAGCCACTATAGAGCCAAAAAGGAATAGAAGGAAGATAATAACCCTTGGATTTTTTAAAAGGCTTTTTTTATCGCTCATCTGTTATACCTCCCTCTGAATTCGGGCTTCGTCACATACCATCGTATAATTCCCGTATTCAGGAGCCAGGCATTCATCATGTCTGCAATAAGTCCTGCAATCAAGACGATTGAAATCTGCGAAAGCAGAGTAATCTGTGTAAATGATGGAATGACCAGATAGGCGAAAGTCGAAACCAGGTACATGACTGTGAGAGCGGCAAGGGTTGTGGTAGTCATGGTAATACCTGTATGCATAGCCCGGGAAATTTTCTCTTCTACCGTGCCCCGACGTTTAATTACTCTATTTGTGAGCAGAATATTACTATCTACAGAATAACCGATAAGCATAAGCAGAGCCGCAAGTGTTCCCAGGGAAAGCTCGATCCCTGCAACCCTCATGAAAGCAGCGGCAATCATGATATCCGAAAAGGATCCGAGTATTACTGCAGCTGATGTGATAAAAGTCCTGAATATCAGAAATACTACAATTGACATCCCTATAAAGGAAATAATAAGGGCCTTAATGGCCTGTACTTGCAGATCCTGGCCGTAGACTGGCCCAACCTGCTGGATCTGGACACTGGAATAGCGGCCCATAACATCATTTTCCAGCTGCTGCTGCTGTTCATCATCCATAATCCCAAATTGCATGATAACTCTGCTTCCGGTCTGCCGGACATCCATGATAGGGTAAGAAGAATACATTTTTTCAAGCGCAGAAGGAGAATCGGTCGTTTCTACCGAAATCTGGGTACCGCCCTGGAATTCCATTCCCAGGATTACCGGCGACCCGCTGCTTATATAAGAAACTAGCAGTATTAATAAAGAAACTGCGAGTACTGCAAGGGGTAATGCCAGCAACTGGCGATTATCGTGAGTTTTCACGAAATTATCTAATAATTCGGTCAAACCTGTTGCCATAATTTAATACTCCGGATGAATGCATCTATTTTTTTTCTTGAATTTATCCGAGTTTTTTCTCTGGACTTATAATCCAGAAAACGTTCAGATTTAGAACACGGAAGTTTTTATATCTAGAGCCGGAACCATCCAGACTTATAGTCCGGAACATACCTGGTAGCCTGAGTTTATAAGTTCTCTTCGAAGTATGGTTCCCGGAGAAGTTTTCCATATTCTTTGCATTGCAAATGAGTTGATTCGCGTTTGTTATATTTTTCATGGAATATAATAATATTCCTCAAAAAACAATTCTTTCTCTATATAGCGTTAATTCATTTAATTTAAAATTTATTGTTAAAATCGTACAAATTCTAACGTTATAACTATATATACCATTTACTGTTCATTAAAAATAATGATAAAAAGACCTTCCATTGACGAATACTTCCTTGAGATAGCCTATGTTGTAGGCAAACGGGCAACCTGCCTCCGGAACAATGTAGGGGCAGTAATCGTCCGGGATAAACGAATTCTTTCAACCGGATATAATGGAGCCCCAAGCGGTATGGAGCATTGTCTTGAGACCGGATGTATCCGGGACCTTGAAAAAATTCCATCAGGTACGCGGCATGAGAAATGCAGGGCAGTTCATGCGGAGCAGAATGCCATTATCCAGGCTGCAATACACGGAGTCAGCATTGCCGGCGCAACTATCTACTGCACGCACCAGCCATGTATCCTGTGCGCGAAAATGATTATAAACTCAAACATCAAAAAGGTGGTATACTCGACACCTTATCCTGATACTGATTCCCTTGTCTTCTTCAGGAGCGCAGGAGTGCAAGTTGAACATATTCCTTTTGAACTGAAAAATTGAATACCTGGTAAGGAATAGTTGAAATATGACTTCAAGTTTTCACTTTGCTAATGGCTCTATAATTGCACTTCCCAATATCATTAATGACAATATGAGGTATAAGTGTTTGAAATTAAATTTCCACCATTCCTTAAAATCAACTTTTGTTTCGCAGGCATCGAAGCCCTTTTTTTATGAGATCCTTATCTTCAGGCCGGTATGTCTCTTTTATATGCGTATCCTCTTCGCAGTAATAATCAAGCCCGCGGATAACTACAACAGGAATGCCGCCTGATCCTTCTCCCATTAAAAGGTTGGCAGCAGCTGCAATCTCATCAGCAACTGCTTCCTCTGTAACCTCCAGGACTTTGCCGAAAAGGTCCTTTTCTCCTATCCAGTGTTTTATAGGCTTGATTTTGTAAATTCCTATGGCAACACCTGTCTGACCGATCTTGAATGCTCTACCGTTTGTATCTGTAACAATTACACTTAACTTTTTTCCGCTAATCTTTTCAAGTTCTTTTCCAAGTTTTGAAGCACTGGCATCCGGATTTTCAGGAGTGTGCAGTAAAAACCCATTTTCAATATTGGACTCGTCAACTCCTGCATTAACACAGGTATGCCCTGCAAGTGTTGTCACAAGCATGAAAGGTGCCTCGACTAAGACTTCTCTGCTCCTTGCTAGGACAGCTTGGACAAAACGGGCATCTCTTCCTGTTCGGGCTGCGATTTCAAGAGCCTCTTCTCCTGGAGTGATATCTTCAAGCCTGAAGATTTCCCCTTCGGCTTTTCCAACAACTGTTGAGGCAATAACAATGATGTCTCTGTCCTGAAGGTCAATTCTCTCACAGATGATGGAGGGCAGGTCGTCCCCTTTGTGTATAAGGGGAATTTTTTCTACGGCAATTGCTTCAAATTTCAAAGGGCTTCCTCATAGATTTTAAAGGGATAAGATATTTTTAAAAGAGATGAGATGTTTTTAAAGGGATAAGATGTGGAGTAGTCGATTCATCGGATTACGAAAATAGCCCACATGTGAATAATTTATTGCAGTAAAGGCAATAACCATAAATAAGACCACCGATATACTGGATCTTGCGGCGATGAAGAGAGTTACCCCGGCTGAGCAAAAGATGATGAGAATAAATTCCTGATGCCGCGCTTTTCACTGTGTTTCCCATTTAATTATAACTTTCGGTGATCGTGTTTCTCGAATTTTTGCTTACACGAATCATTTTTCCGTCCGATTGATTTAATCAATGTTCAATAATCAATCAATGTTCAATAATCAATCAAACTCTGCTTTAATATCAGTTTTTAAGCCAATTTGAAAATTTATATCTATTGAAAACCTGATTTCTTATGGGGTGTTGAGCATTAGTCAGTATGACCTGAACGGAATTATACAGAATATTAAGCAAAAAAGCCCATTTGAGTTAAAAGATAATAAGCGAAGCAGGACAAGGAGCTTAAGAGTCATTGTAAGTAAACTGTACTACTCCCTGGACTTTGAGAACGAACCTCAGGAGACCCGAAATAAAGTAACTCAACTTCTTCTTTACCACGGACAGTTTAGCAAAGAAGAAATTGATAAAATTTTTCAAGATTCAGCTATGGAAACCACTGCTTATTCACTTGAATTCCTGAAAAAGCACCCTGAGATTGCAATAGCTGAAGCCGGGAAGAGTAAGGAGTTTCCGGACGAAAATGAGGGAGAAGAAGGAGAAAAACTCACAGAAATAAAATATATGCTTCCGCGCTTCGCCTGAATTTCAAGGCTGAATTCATGAAGGAGTAAAAGTAAATGACTGCGAAAGAACTCGCAGCCCTCTTGTTAATGTAAATAGATTGTATCTTCCTCTTTGGGAGCTTACTCAATCTCTATCTTCTTTTTCGGCTCTTCAATTTTCAATTTCGGAAGAGAAATTGTCAGGACACCGTTTTCCATTTTTGCAGTAGATCCTTCCTCCCTTATACTGACAGGCAGGCGGACAGCACGGTAAAAGCGTGTGTACTCCCTCTCTCTTCGCAGGTAGCCTTCTTCTTCAGCTTCCTTTTCTTTGCCGGACTTTGCGCTGATCTCAAGCATGTCTTCTTTGAGATTGATTTCAACATCTTCCTTGTTGATTCCGGGCAGATCGGTAGTAACCACGAGCTTGTCTTCTTCTTCCATTATGTCAATGGCAGGAGTGTATAATTTTCCACCGCTCCATTCTTCCACCGGCATAAAATCTTCAAACAACTGGTTCAGACGCTCCTGTGTCCTTCTAATCTCTTCAAAAGGATCCCAGCGTGAGGGACCTGAAAATGATCTTTTAGCAGGCCATTTCATCTTTATATTCTCCCTTAAGTAAAAAAATGATGCATCTATAGATATGCTATTTTAAATATATTGAGAAAGGATATATATGTTTTCCTGGAAGACAAATTCAGGGTCAGCTCCCAGATTAAAGTCACAGGGATTCACCTTTGCTCTCCTAAAATGTAAGGAAAAAAGAACCAGGACATAAAAAATATATAAAGAGCCTGAAAAATTTAGCTCTTTATAAGCATTCCTATTAAGTCTGAAGCTTTTACGAGCCCCATAGAACCATTTTTAACTGATTCTTCATCATAAGCTCCCACAGCATCCGTATCAGGTTTATCAGTCCTGTAAATAGCAAACGGAACAGGGTCTCCTGTATGGGTCTTTACAGAAATAGGAGTAGGATGGTCCGGCAGCACAAGAATCGTAAAAGGCTCATCTGAGGTTTCTGCATATTTAAGGATAGGAGCAACTATGCGGCTGTCAAAATCCTCAACTGCTTTCAATTTTTTCTCAATACTACCTTCGTGCCCTGCCTCATCAGGAGCTTCCACGTGCACGAAAACAAGATCTCTGGTCTTCAGGGCTTCAATAGCTGCGCTTGCTTTCCCTTCATAATTAGTATCCAGATAACCGGTTGCTCCGGGGACTTCAATTACATCCAGCCCTGCATAGATTCCGATGCCCTTAAGTAAATCCACTGCAGAAATAATAGCCCCTTTTTTCCCGTAAAGTTCCTTAAAAGCCGTGAATTTTGGGGCATAACCCTGTCCCCAGACCCAGATAGAGTTTGCCGGGTTTTTTCCCTCCTGCATTCTTTTCAGGTTAACAGGATGCTGTTCCAGAACAACTGCAGATTTTTCAATCATCTCTGAGAAAAACTCTCCATCCTTTCCTCCTGGAAGATAATTATCTTTTTTCTCTCCTGTGATATCATGCGGAGGCGTACATTCCGTTTCAGCTCCAAGGTTATTCCTGGCAACAATAAGGTGCCTGTAACTTATTCCTGGATAAAACCTGACTTTCTCTGTCCCGAGTTTGGAATCAAGAGTATCGATAAGAATCTCTGCTTCATCGCTGCTAATATGCCCTGCACTGTAGTCTTTTATCATCCCGTTTTCTATGGTAATAAGATTGCACCTGAAAGCCACATCATCAGCTGCAAGAGCCACTCTCATACTTGCGGCTTCAAGAGGAGCCCTCCCAGAGTAATAGATTGCCGGGTCATATCCCAGAATTGACATATTTGCAATATCGCTTCCTGGAGGAAAACCATCAGGTATGGTCTTCGCAAGTCCGGTTTTTCCGCGCGCTGCAATGGAATCCATAGCAGGTGTTCGGGCTGCCTGTAGAATAGTCCTGTTACCCAGTTTCTCTATAGGGTAATCAGCCATTCCATCTCCTATAAGTACGGCATATTTCATTGCTTCACCTTTTTCCAAGTGCTTTAGCCCTTCATCTTGCATACAAAATATATTACTTTCTACCAGATACCTTTATATTATATTTTTGGCATCTGATAGCAAGCTTTTTCTGCCGATCTTAATGTTTCAATTCCTATACCCATTTTACACAAACTATAATATAGTATCCATATCCTATACACGGCAAGCTCTCAGCATAAAATATAAAGTGGCAGTAAAGCCGAAACAAAACGTTCTTTACAGCAGGATTGCTTATAAAAAAGCATAAGCGTAACAGTTCTAAATCTCCAGGCTATAAAAATACTAATTTCCGGTTCAGCCTGTGATTTCAGACCTTAATTATCAACTTAATTATCAACTTAATTATCAACTTAATTATCAACTTAATTATCAACTTAATTATCAACTTAATTATCAACTTAATTATCAACTTAATTATCAACTTAATTATCAACTTA
>JASGVX010000030.1 GCA_030054735.1 Methanobacteriota archaeon
TATCAATACTCATAGATATAAATGAAGAATGGATTACAGGAAATAAGTATTTAATAATGGAACAATAATCAAAAAACAAGAGGAAAAGGGTATAGAGAATTTTACAGAAAATTAGGCACACTGCCCATTTTTTTGATTTTCCGATAGAGGCGAATGGTAGTATAGGGATCTTCTTTGAGTTTTTCAAGAATGTATGGTTTGAAAGGATCAAGCTTATTTTTTTCTCACAGGACGTTTCTGGGGTTCCTGGTATCGAGCCTGTCAAGAAGGGATCGGGTTTCTTCCTCGACCAGCTCAAGAGTTTTTTCGGGAAGTAGAGCTGAAAGGCGGGTTCTGGAGGGTAGATAAACAGTTAATAGGTCCTCAGAAGGGGAGCGGAAGGAACTGAGTTTGGAAAGGTAAGCCTGTAACGGTAGAGGGATCAGGTTTTCAGTTTCGCGGAACTCGAGCTTGCCCTGGGAGTCAGTCCGGACTGCTTCGAGCTCATGCCTAAGGGTCTGAGTCCGGATAAGCTCCTGGTTTAAGTGGGCTTCAACTTCCTGCCTGTCCGCAACTGCCTGTCGTGCAGGAGCTTCTTTTTTTCAAGCTGGTTTTTTGTATTCTGCAGGTTTAGTTCGAGTTCGACTACTCTTGAAGAAAGCCTCTTAATCTCTGTTTCCAGCTTTCCTTTTCCGGAGATTTTTCCTATAATGCTGCCCAAACCTTTTTTCCTGTCTGCAGCAAGTTCTGTTTTTGAAGCATTTTTATCAGTAATCTTCATACCTGCCTGTCTCATACTTTCTTATATATATCTCATACAATCCAGAAAACTCCCGGAATTAACCTGACTCTTTAACCCGAATGTATAACATTAGCAAATACTTTATTAATTGTACGAATACAACCCGGCCATAAGCCGGTTTAAAACAGGTGAGACATACAATGAAACGCATATGAAATTCTTCAAATAACAGGCACAAAAAATGAAAGTACCTGGAAGCACTTTCATGCTAAGGAATAGTTGAAATATGACTTCAAGTTTTTCACTTTGCTAATGGCTCTATAATTGCACTTCCCAATATCATTAATGACAATATGGTTTATAAATATTTGAAATTAAATTTTTACCATTCTTAAATACAAAATAGTTATTTCAGTATTTTCCATGCCTGAGATCATAAAAGCATCGGCAATGTCTGATACTGGAAAATACAGGCCATATGTGACTTGGTAATAAAATATTATTTCTATTGGGATTTACCGCTACGTATATTTCGAAAGTTTTAAGAATATAGTATTTAATGTCACTGTGATTCCATAATTTTTTTCAAATAAAGAGTTCATTTCCATATTAATTCCTATAGATTACTTTGGTGCCTGAATGAAAAAACCATTGAAAGAGTCTCAAAGTCAGAAGGACCAAACGAATTCTGGCCAGCAAATCCCTGCCCGGAATAAGGCTGAAAAAACTCATCCCACCCTCTGGATACAGGGGCACAGGAGTTCCTCTCTTGCCGGAAAAACTATAGTCCTTGGCGTTACCGGGAGTATAGGAGCGGTCAGAGTAGTTGAACTTGCAAGGGAACTGATACGAAACGGGGCAGAAGTCCATGCTGTCATGACCGAAGCTGCAAAGCATATCCTGCACCCTGACGCCCTTCATTATGCAACCGGAAACCCTGTAATTACCGAACTTGGAGGCAGGGTGGAGCACGTGGAGTTCTGCGGGTTCAAAGGTAGAGCAGACCTTCTCCTGATAGCACCTGCAACAGCGAATACAATAGGAAAAATCGCATGCGGAATAGATGATACTGCGCTTACCTCTTTTGCAACAACGGCTCTTGGCTCATGCGTTCCTGTTATAGTTGTCCCTGCAATGCATGAGTCCATGTATAGGCACCCTGCCGTAACTGAAAATGTGGCGAGGCTGAAAAGCTGGGGGATCTCCATGGTGGGCCCCAGGTCCGAAGAAGGCGTTGCAAAAATCGCATCAAACGAAGAAATAGTGCTTGAGGTAGAAAGGGCTCTTGGAAACCGGAGCCTTGAAAACCGGAAGGTGATCATTACAGGTGGCTCCACTGCCGAAAGCCTTGACCCTATCCGAATCCTTACGAACCGGGCTTCAGGAAAAATGGGAAGAGAACTTGCCCTTGAAGCCTACCGCAGAGGCGCTGACGTAACACTTGTGCACAGGGACAGGCTCGGGTTTGCAGGGATCAGAGAGGTTTTTTCCGAAAGCGCTGCGGAAATGACAGACTCTGTGCTTGCGGAACTTGAAAATGGGTATGATGTCCTTATAAGTTCTGCCGCGATTGCAGACTATACAGCCGAACCTTCCCCGGAGAAAATCAAATCAGGGGGAGAGCTTGTGCTGAAACTGAAACCCACCCGGAAATTGATAAAGGAATGCAGGGAAAAATACCCTGAACTCATGATAATAGGATTTAAAGCCGAAACTGGCATAGGCCTAGAAGAGCTACTTAGAAGGGCATCTGCAACTCTTGAAGGATCGAAACTCGATATGATTGCAGCAAACGATGTAGGAAAAGGTGGAATGGGCACTGAAGAAAATGAGCTTTACCTGCTTTGGCGGGGAAAAGCCGAACCCAGGCAGGTAAGCGGGAGCAAGCGTAAACTTTCAGTCAGTATCCTTGAGGAGGTTTCCGGAATTTTAAACTCACGGCAGGTTCTTTAAGGATCTGTTCGCTCTCTGAAATATAAATCTTGACACTAATATAAATAGAATTATAATACAAATGCAAATACAAATACAAAACAACAACAAACCCGGTAGAGCATGCAATCTTTCTATATCGACCAATTCTTCATACAGGCATGCGCAATATTCTACTAAATATAAACTTTTACAAAGCAAAAATTAACTTGGGAAAAATAGCTTAAGCAATGAAAAAGGCGTTTTCAATGTATGCACACGAGAGTGAAGGGGCAGACTTTTTCGCAAAAGCATATGCTTCAGGGCATATCACAGGTTTTTTTCAGATCCATGAACATGACGACCCCCGCCGTAAAGGATCTACTGGCTGCGGAATTGTTCTTAACGGAGGAGTTACGACCGAAGTAAAGGTCGGAAAATCCGTGGAGGAGACCGAGATTTTCCTCAATGGAATAAAAGTTGAAGGCAAAACCACCCGTACGGTGGTAGAAATGATGACCGATGAGCCTGTGTTAGTGAAGAGCTGTGCGGAAATCCCTGTAGGGTGCGGGTTTGGAGCCTCTGGGGCTGGAGCTCTCGGGACAGCTTATGCCCTGAACATGGCACTTTCCTTAAACAATACCGCAAAAAACCTGACTGAATATGCTCATGTAGCTGAAGTTGTTAACCGCAGCGGGCTTGGAGACATTGCTGCCCAGTCAAATGGCGGAGTGGTGATCAGGCGGCATCCTGGAGGTCCCGGGTTTGGAAGTATAGATAGGATTCCTGCTCCTGAAGCAAGGGTTTTCTGTATCGTGCTTGGGGAGATTTCAACAGGTTCCGTCCTGGCAGATGAAGCCGTAGCAAAAAGGATTAATGCTGCAGGAAAAGCGGCAATGTTCGAGCTGCTTAAAAACCCCACTCTCGAAAACTTCATGTCTCAGGCAAAAGACTTTGCCGCCAATACAGGGCTTATGAGCAGTAAGGCACAGGATCTTATTGAAGCTGCATGCGCAAGTGGAGGTCTGGCTTCTCAGGCAATGCTCGGAGATACGGTTTTTGTAATCGCACCCCACAGCCAGGAGTTCATGCTTTATGAAGCCCTTCAGGAGTTCGGGCAGGTTCTTGAATATGGAATCAGTACCTGTGTACCTAGATTACTTTATGACTGAACTTCAGGTTGAGCTCTTTATTGATACAAAATTTTGAATATTTTGTATCCGGTTAGGAACTTTCAAGATATGCAAAAAATATATAAAACGCATATGAAATTCTTCGAATAACAGGCACAAAGAAATGAAAGTACCTAGAAGCACTTTCATGCTAAATGAGATTAAAAAGGCTCACTGTGTGGAAAAGCACCCCCAACTTAAATAGTATTAAAATAAAAAATTACTGAAGCGTATAAATTGCCCGCATGCCAGGGCAGAGTCCTTAAAGTTTCAAATATAAAAAAAGCAAACTGACAATTATAAAGGTAAGCGACCTGTATGACCAATATACCCAAAGACCACCCGAGGTACGAATCCCTGATCGCCCGTGAAAAGGTTGCAGCCGGAGTAAAAATGGGAATTACAAGTATCCAGGGGCTCATTTCCCAGGGGAGAGGCGAGAGTTTTGATTACCTTATTGGAGAACGGAGCACCGAATCTGCCCTGCATGCAGAGAGGGCTGCAGTTGCTGCAATTCTCCTTGCTAAGAACCCGGTTCTTTCAGTAAATGGTAACGTTGCGGCCCTGGCTCCTGAAAAAATTGTTTCACTGGCAGATATTACCGGAGCTAAGATTGAAGTAAATCTCTTCCACAGGACTGATACCAGGGTACACCTTATAATAGAACATCTGAAGGCAAACGGAGCTTTTGAGGTTCTTGGAAAGAACCCGGATGCGAGCATTGAACTCTCTCACGATAGAAGGCTTGTGAGAAGTGAAGGGATCTATAGCGCAGATGTTGTGCTCGTTCCCCTTGAAGATGGAGACCGCTGCGAGAAACTTGTAGAGATGGGAAAGACCGTCATAACAATTGACCTGAACCCTCTCTCACGGACCTCAAGGACTGCCACAATATCAATAGTAGATAACCTTACACGAGCTCTTGAGAATATGGCAAAATTCGCCTGGGAAATGAAAAGAGAAAGGAAAGAAGAACTTGTAAAGTTGATAACTACTTACGACAATAAAAGTGCCCTTTCCGAGGCTATTTCCGAAATCCAGGAACACCTCAAGACCCTGGTCGCAGAAATAGATTACTGAGATCTGGATACTTACCTGAAAGCGGAATACTTATGGACCTGATAGAAAAAGCGAGGGGATTTGCGGCTACTTTTCATGAAGGGGAACCCAGTTCCCATGATATGTCCCACATAAACCGCGTAGAAGCCCTCTGCATGGAGATTCAGAGAGAAGAAGGAGGAGACATTCTCATTCTGAGGCTCGCAGCTCTTCTGCATGATCTAGGGGTTATCAAAGAGCATGAAGAAGGGGGAGACCATGCCCTCTACGGTGCTGAGATGGCTTCTGAATTTCTGACAGGGGCAGGCGTTGAAAAGAAAACTATTGATGCTGTGAAATATTGCATCCTGACCCACAGGTTCAGCGGGGGGAAAATCCCCGAAACAATGGAAGCCAGGATACTTCAGGACGCAGACAGGCTTGATGCCCTGGGAGCAATTGGAATTTTCAGGTCTATCCTTTCCATGGGAGCTCTCAGGATGCTAAAGCACACAACAGGGCTTGATAAAGGAAGTTCAAAATGGACTGTCTACATAGATGATCCTGTTGAAGGTTTTAATGAATATATGCGCTACAAGCCTTTTACAATTCCTGAAAAATTGAATACCGATACGGCAAAGAGGATTGCAGTAGAAAGGATGAAAATAATGCACCTCTACCTTGAAGCTCTGAACCTTGAAAACGAAAAAAGCAAGCAAGAACCCTGAAACTACAATAAACTTTTGAATCAGGGATTATGGGTTTGAATTATAAGTTTAGGGTAAAGACCCCTAAATACTTTAAAAAGGTCTTTTTTCCAGAATTTGTGAGGGTTTCACACTTTATCAAACCCTTTCAGGCTATCAGATCAGACAAAAATGTTTTATAAAGATTCTACACTTTATAATAAAGATTCCGGGCTTTACTCAATACACTATTACTTTCGAGTACCCAGCAAGAGCGTATAGCCATCTGGTCTAAGAATGAACTTTACAAACTCCAAAGTATATTTGAAGATATAATTTTTTGTACTCAAGTGAAATCAAGCTGCGAGTGGCCATCATATATATAAAAGCCGTAGTACAATTCAATTTCAAGGCAAAAATATTTAAAAATAAGGCATATAAAGCCTTTAACTCTAAAAAAGGAAATTAAATTATTACTGGTAGTAATTACTGAGCAGTTTAAAGATCAGTATTTTCATGACCCTCTGCGTTTCTTAGTAATTAAAGTGCATATAGGTCTTTAACGATTGCAATTTAATAAAATTACAGTTGAATTACAGTTCAAACCTGAAGGATATGATCATATGGCTGATATTATAATAAAAAATGCTTATGTTTTAACGATGGACCCTGATGCAGGAGACTTGAAAAATGGGACCATTCTTATTGAAGACGGAAAAATTACGGAAATAGGGGAGAAAACAAAAGAAAGTGCTGAGACCGTGATTGATGCAAAAGGCTCGCTAGTAATGCCCGGGCTTGTAAATACGCATACTCATGCATCAATGTCCCTCTTTAGGGGTTATGCCGACGACCTGCAGCTCGCCGAGTGGCTTGAGAACAATATATGGCCTGCCGAAGCTCAGCTTAGAGCAGAAGATGTCTATAAGGGGAGCCTTCTTGCATGCCTTGAAATGATCAGGTCAGGAACTACTTCTTTTGCAGACATGTATTTCTTTATGGACGAGACTGCAAAAGCTGTAGAGGAATCAGGGCTCAGAGCTTCACTTTCTCACGGCCTGATAGAGCTCTGGAATGAAGAAAAAGGGGAAAGCGACCTTAAAGAAGGAAAGCGCTTTGTCAGGGCCTGGCAGGGTGCAGCAGACGGCAGGATAAAGACGATGTACGGGCCTCATGCTCCGAATACCTGCTCTGATGAATACCTTGCAAAGGTGAAGGAAGAAGCCAGAAAAGACGGAGCAGGCATCCATATACATGTCCTTGAGACCGAAGCCGAACTTAATGCAATGAAAGAAAGGTATGGGAAATGTTCTGTACATCTTCTCGACGATATCGGGTTTTTTGGGCCTGATGTGCTTGCTGCACACTGTGTATGGCTTTCGGACGGGGATATAGAGATTTTAAGTAAAAAGGGAGTAAATGTATCCCATAATCCCGTAAGCAATATGAAACTGGCATCCGGAATTGCTCCGGTATATAAGATGCTGGAAAAGGGAGTGAATGTAACACTTGGCACTGACGGCTGCGCCTCAAACAACAACCTTGACCTGTTTGAAGAAATGAAGAGTGCTGCCCTCCTGCATAAAGTGAACACAGGAAACCCGGCCGCCCTTCCGGCCCGCCAGGTACTTGGGCTGGCAACCGTTAACGGGGCAAAAGCTCTTGGAACGGAAACCGGCATGTTGAAGGCAGGAAAGAAAGCAGACCTGATAATTGTGGACATGAAAAAACCGCACCTTATTCCCTGTTTTGATCTTGCTTCTCACCTGGTGTACTCTGCAAGAGGAAGTGATGTCAGGACAACGATAGTGGACGGAAAAGTCCTGATGGACGACTACAGGGTTCTGGTGCTGGATGAGCAGAAAGTAATCGAAGAAGCTCAAAAGGCAGCAGAAGAGCTTGTAGCAAGGATAAAAGCCTGAGAAGTCTGAAATAATATGCGGGAAAAATAAATACTAGAAAACCGAATACAGTACAGGTTTATTTTATTTAATCTGTATCTTAAGTAACACTTTGTGTATATTCAAAAAATAAGCCTATCTATAATATATCTATAATATATCTATAATATACCTATAATATATCTATAATTATAATCTAGCCAATCTTTAAGGATTAAAGGATTCTAAATAGTTGAATCAACTATATGCGAGATTTTACTGCTGGCACAACACCAGTTCGATCATCGAATTTAAGCATTGAATTCAAGCGCCTATCTGATAATGACGGGATCACCATGACTGAAAAAGAACTCATAGAATCCGGAAACATGAAAATGGAATGGGCAAGAAAGCACATGCCTGTGCTTGCAATCATCAGGGAGAAATTTGAGGAAGAAAAACCCCTGAAAGGGCTTAAGGTAGGGATGGCCCTTCACGTTGAAGCAAAAACAGCAGTCCTTGTAGAGACCCTGGCTGCTGGCGGCTCACAGGTTGCAATTTCAGGCTGCAACCCCCTGAGCACTCAGGATGATGTGGCAGCAGCCCTCGACACACGTAAAAATATAAGCTGTTTTGCAAATTACGGGTGCAGCACAAGCGAATACTATGAAGCAATTGATAAAGTCCTTGACATTGAGCCTGAGATCACAATTGATGACGGTGCAGACCTTATATTCAAGCTTCATAAGGAAAGGCCACAGATGCTTCCGAAAATCCTCGGAGGCTGTGAAGAGACCACAACAGGAGTGCACAGGCTTCATGCTATGGAAAAAGATGGCGCACTCAAGATGCCGGTAATAGCCGTAAATGACGCCATGACCAAGTACCTTTTTGACAACCGCTATGGGACAGGCCAGTCTGCCTGGGACGGGATAAACCGTACCACAAACCTCCTTGTTGCAGGCAAAAATGTTGTTGTTGCAGGTTACGGCTGGTGCGGGCGCGGGGTTGCAATGCGGGCTGCAGGCCTTGGAGCAAGTGTAATTGTTACAGAAGTCGACCCCATAAGAGCCCTTGAAGCAAGGATGGACGGGCACAGGGTTATGAAAATGGCAGATGCTGCAAAAATCGGTGACCTCTTCGTAACTGCAACCGGAAACCGTGATATCCTTACAGAAGACCATTTTAAGGTTATGAAGGACGGGGCAATTTTAGCAAACTCTGGCCACTTCAACGTGGAAATCGATATGGAAGCCCTTGAATCTATTGCAAAATCCACCAGGACTGTAAGGCACAATATAAAAGAATATGATATTGGCAACCGGCGCATTAATGTAATAGCAGAAGGCAGGCTTGTAAACCTTGCAGCAGGTGACGGCCACCCTGCCGAGGTTATGGATATGAGTTTTGCAAACCAGGCACTCTGTGTACGTTATATTGCAGAAAACAGGCTTTCTAATGGGGTTCACGGAGTCCCGAGGGAACTTGATACCTATGTGGCAAAACTGAAGCTTGAGTCTATGGGAATAAGTACAGACGAACTCACTTCCAAGCAGGAGTGCTATATGAGCGGCTGGGAGTGTGGGACGTAATTCAAAAAGCGGCAGTGAGGGATATTAAAATATTTAATCTTTTACCCAAAGTGCAGTAATATCGTTTCTCTCCAGCTTTGGAAGAGGCAGTTATTTACTGCACATTTTTTTGATAGTTTTAGATAGTACTTTACGCAGTTGAATTGAAAACCACGACCGGAAGTGACTTAACTATATAAACTCAAATAATGTTGACGAGCCCGTATGTGCCAGATTTGACATTTCAACTGCGTAAGTCCTATCGTATTTTTTCCAAATAAAACGTTGCTGCGAAACAAACGATATTTCTTGCAATGGAGGGCACCAACGCAACTTTGATTTTGTTATAAACCTTTACCCATCTTACAGCAAAATAGTCACACATTCAATATTTTTTACACTTTAGACACTGAGTACAGCCACGCCACAATTATCACTTAAAATCTTTTTTACATTTAGGACACTGCTTACGGCTATAGCCATGGGTACTGCAAAGAAATATTTCACAATTAGGGCACCATTTGGTAAAGTTATCACCAACATCTCTTTCGTTACCGCATTCAAAGCACTTTTTTTTCATATTTTTTCCTCCTAATAATTATTTGTTTTGATTCAACATTAGATTTGGGAACTGGATCATCGGATATGAGATTTTAATGATCTCTTAAAAAGAGAAATGTGTTTAATAATATCTATAATTTTTTATTATAAAGAAAGATATTAGGATATATTAAAATATTTTTCTATATATTACTTATTTATTACAAGATTTCTTAAAAATGGGGTTAATTATACAATATTATCGATTTTTTCCACTATAAGGTTAATTTATATCTAAATTCCTTTATTTTAAGTTTGTTTATTCTTAACCTATATTCAGCAGGTCGACATTTATTTAGCATGAAAGTGCTTCTAGGTACTTTCACTTTTTGTGCCTGTTATTCGAAGAATTTCATATGCGTTTTTCATAATTTTTGTTGATTCCGATTTTGAAATAATACATAGTATTTGTACGCAACTTTTAGGTTTACATATGATCAATTAAATATATCTCATACTAAACTTTTATGAAAAAATGATCCAGTATTTATATCCTTAACTCCGACTTTTTGTATGGAATACACTAAAATCAATATATATTTTATAAGTTCTTTCAGTCCTTTTGATTGTGATTTTGATGAAAAAATGGATGAAAAATATATTCTTACTCAATAGGGGATATATCAAACATGTGCTTTTCCGTAATCAAGTCAATTGCATTTGAAAATAAATCAGTTTCCCAATAAATTAAATCTGTAGTTTTCGTAAACTTAATGATTTTACTAAATATTAGAAGAAATTTGAGGAAGAAATGGTTTTATTGCTCTTTAGTTTTGGCTAGAAAAGCATTTACAGTTTTAATTTTTTATCGAATATTCGAAAATTATGGAAATAATTTATGAAGTAAATTACTATTCTTTTGGCTTTCTAGCGCTTGTTGTTGAAAAACATGTTTTTCATGAAAAGCTCTATTATATACCCAATAAAAAGGTGGAGTTAAGGTATTAATTGATCATATGTAAACCTAAAATTTCGGTGAAAAAAGTATCATTACTGAAGTTCCTAAGAAAGTAAGAGAATTAGGTAAAACTCTCAAATTCAACATATTCCCTATAAAAAATGTGAGTTAATGTATGAGACGCATATGAAATTCTTTGAATAACAAGCACAAAAAATGAAAGTACTAGAAGCACTTTCATGCTAAATAACATATAGAAGGCTTAATCAGAAGGCAGTGTGCCTAATTTTCTGTAAAATTCTCTATACCCTTTTCCTCTTGTTTTTTGATTATTGTTCCATTATTAAATACTTATTTCCTGTAATCCATTCTTCATTTATATCTATGAGTATTGA
>JASGVX010000031.1 GCA_030054735.1 Methanobacteriota archaeon
AAGTAGAAAAGCTAAGCAAAACGATGAAATGTGAGGAAATTGCACAAATACTGGGAATGGGAAAATCACTCGTGGAAGAATACATAAGAATTTTAAATGAAGAGGAATGAATGATGGATGAAACAAAATACGGCAAGTATGGGTACATAACGGTCAAATGGGAGTTTAGAAAAAAGAAGAAAAAATGAAATGAGAAAAATAGGCTACAAATAAAGAAAATATAGATCAGGAAAGAAAATGAGCAACAGAAAATATCTGAAATAAATTGAGGGGTGGCAAGAAAGTGAGAAACTACCTGATTACTATTCCTGCTTACTGATTATTTTCTCTGCTTATTTTTCTCCTGTATTAAGCTGACAGTTTGCCTGTGGAGAGTAACTACAAGGTCGCTCAGAATTCCGAAGATGAACATCTGAAGTCCGAATATAATAAACAGGGCCGTAAGAATAGATAGAGGGATACGGGTGATTCCATGGAACCACTCGCTTACCACAAAAATTCCTGTAAACAAACCTGCAAAAATAAAAAGAAGACCTATGATCCCAAAATAAAACATAGGATTATACACTTTTGCGAGCCTGTAAATAGTAGAACCAATTCTTATCCCGTCTTTTACAGGATTTAGCTTGGTCTCGCCTTTTTTACTTCTGGGAAGGTAGGTAATCGGGATCTCTTCTACCCTCTGTTTTTTCAGGATGCATTCTACTGAGATTTCGGTTTCAATTTCAAATCCTGTTTTGTTGAGCTCAAGCTCCCTTATACTCTCAAGCGTAAACGCACGATAACCCGAAAGAATATCTTTTAGTTGTACACTATAAACGATATTAAATAGCTTATTTATCAGATGGTTGCCTATAAGGTTTAGTCTTGTAAAAGCTCCAGGAGAATATTTTTCCAGCCGGTTGCCTATAACATGGTCGGCTTTTCCTTCCAGAACTGGCTCAAGAAGAGAAGGAGCTTCTTTTGCAAGATATGTCCCATCTCCGTCAACCATTATTATATAGGGGCTCTCAATAAGTTCGAAAGCCTGGATCATTGCCTGTCCTTTACCCTTTCTGGTCTGCAGGACAACTCTTGCGCCTTCTGCCTTTGCAATCTGCGCTGTTCCATCCCTGCTGTTTCCATCTATTACAAGAATGTTGTAAAATCCTTCTTTCTTGAAATCTTTAATGAGCTCCCCTATCGTTGCAGCTTCATTAAGGGTAGGAATGAGGATGCAAATATCTGCATTATTCACGTTTCACACATATCCTGTGACGGAGCCTCTACGCATACCGCAGAATCCGTTTTTATTATTAGTATTCCTCTCTGTCTTTTCCACAGGAGGCAGATAAAAATGGGTACAATAGATCAAAAGGTTTGAGGGTTTACAAAAGCCCCATGTTGTCAAGCTGCTGACGAACCACTTCTACACCCCTCTCACAGTCTGAGGGGGTTTTTCCGCCAGTGACAACCAGTTTTCCAGAACTAAATATAAGGACAACTACCTTGGGCTCATCAATCCTGTAAACAAGACCTGGAAACTGCTCGGGTTCATATTCGATATTCTCAAGCCCAAGCCCGATTGCAATCGCATTGAGGTTAAGAATCGTAAGCAGGTCTGCTGAGGCAACTATATTCTGGACAGTAATCTGCGGTTTTTCTATAGTTTCGATCCCGATGCTGTTCAGCTTTTTTGCCATATTGCCAATAACTGTGTGCACATCAGCAACGTTTTTTGCTCCTGTGCAGACAACCTTTCCAGAAGTAAAGACCAGAAAAGCAGCTTTAGGGTCTGAAACTCTGTAGACGAGTCCAGGGAACTTCTGCTTGTTGTACTCGGCCCCTTCGAACTGAGATTCGATCACAGTTAAATCAAACTCTTCAGCGAGTTTGGTGGATGCGACCACGTTTTCAATCTTGATGCTAGATTTGCTCATTAGTCAACCCTCAGTATATAAAGCAAGAATAATATCCTCTAACCAGTATATAAAGCTATAGTTAAATACCCCATATACTATATAAATACCATATATAAAGAATATAAATCCGACAGAAAAGCTTAAATTTAGGGCGCCAGTGAAATGAAAAAATTTTAAAAAGAAAGTGACTACCATATCAGATTTGAAGAGGGTCAATCTTCAAAATATTTTAAACCTTCAATGATAGAATCATATTTTTTGCAGATCCTCTCAAGAAGGTCTCCCTCTACACTGCGGTGTGTGGGTACCAGAATTTTAGCCCCTTTACTTATATTCACCCCTTCACCTGAAGTCCCGTAATCAGGAGCGACAAGTATGCCGTCTGTAGAAATCCTTATGTTGAGATCATTAACTATCCTTGAGACCATATCAGTTGCCGGCTTTACCTTCCTCTCAATAAGCAGGGCTGAAGCTACATACCTTTCCCTGGTCTCCCTGATCTTCCGTAGAGTGTTTTCTACAACTCCCGGGTCCACCTCATCGGGAAGTTCTTCAGATATTAAAGAGACAGCCTCGATAAGGTCTTCAAAGGTTGTTGAACGTAGCTCGAGGATCTCGCCAGCGCAGTGTTGCTTAACAGTATCAAGATAGCCGGCTGTGACTACAAGCACATCGGCTTTGAGAAGGCGAGAGATCTCCTCTCTGGAAGGGCGGTAGGCATTCGCAACGAAAAAATCTTTAATCCCGCACATGCCCATAAGGGACTCGTACATCGGAGTCACAGCAATAGTCTTTTTTCCGACCGAGAGGTTTATCTCACTCTGCCCTCCCTGAGTTTTCAATAGCTCAATTATCTTATTTTTTATGGCCTTAGGGTCATTCTTTTTGAGCCCGAAATAATCTGCAAACAGCGAGCTTGTGGAAAGCAGTCTGCTCCTCCCGCAGGGCACAGAATCAACAAAACCCCTTTCAATAAGATCTTTTATGTGCTCATATGCCCCACTGCCCCTCATTTCAACAAGGTCGGACTGGAGAAGGGGCTGATGATAGGCAATCATGGACAGAGTCCGGAGTTTAGGGGCTGAGAGTTCTTTAGGGGCAACCTCCCTCATAAGTTCGGAATACTCAGGCTTGACCTGCATGACGTAGCGGTCCCCAAGGTCCAGAATTTCAAGGCCTGAACTCCGGAAAGAATAAGCCTCCATCAGCTCCTGCACTGCCGAAGAGACATTTTTTTTCGACTTTCCGGTAATTTTCATAAGTTTCTCAAGGCTTAGCGCCCTGCCTGCAGCAAAAAGAGCCGCTTCGATAATTTCAAGCTCACTCATAAATTTCACTACCAGAAAAGGGATAAGGTTATTCTTTAATTGGATCAATTTCTTTCTTCAGAAGAGTCAAGATTTATATATTCCTGTTCAAAGGAAAGAACTTCAGGATGCCTGGCTTCTCCAGGTTTTAAAACGCCTTCTGTTAAATCCTGTTTAATTTGATGAAAAATAGGTGGGTTCATTTCCGTGGAAAACCCTGATCCCTCTCCGGGATAAATATATAATTCTCCGAAAAGCTCATTCTGGAAAAGCCAGATTTTTCTGCTTGAAGCAAGAAAGAGAAGGGAAAGGTAATCCATGATCTTATCATCACTCAGATGAATCAGGGAAGAAAATTCCACAAAAGGCTGCTTCATAAAAAGCTCAACAAGCCTTGCCCAGACAAGGGAGAGCCTCGAGCTAATAGCCTCATCGTGGGCGATCCCGAGCACATCTATGCTAGCCAGAGGAGCATCAGGGATATCAGGCTCTTCTGCAGCCAGCCGGGTTTTCTTTTCTTTTTTTCTAGAGAGCGTCTTTTCGGCTTTTTTAAGTTCCACAATAAGTTCATTCAGTGTGACAGGTCTTGTGGAAATGCGGCGGACAGGCAGTTTTGGAATAGGAAACTCATCAGGCTCTGGAAGCTCTTCAAAATCGAAAAAAACAGGGTCAAAGTCATCTTTTTCCTCCTCTTCTGGCCCGAAGATTACTGAAGATTTCATGCGGAGGAGAATAGCAGAATAAAGGAGAGTCCTTGAAGAAATCCTGAGGTCCATTTTCTGGAGTTCTTCTATCCTGTTCAGAAAAGTATCGGTTAGCTGCACGATATCGATATCCCAGGGATCAATTTTTCCGGCCTTTGCAAGTTCAACTAGAATGCCCAGGGGCTCATAAGTGTCAAATTCCGAGAGGTCAAGAAGAGCCCAGTCAATGCCGAGATAAGAAAGAGTTATCGGAAGCCCAAAAGTTTCAGGGTCTGAAAAAAGAGAATCCTTTTCCACGGACTCACAGGTCATGGAGGAAGGAAGCCCGGAAATGCCATGTGCCGAGTTATCTATAAGTTCAGGCATTAAGCTTCACTCCGGTAATACTAGTGATATTATTCTCCTGCATTGTAACCCCGATTGTCCGGGTTGCAGCCTGGATCATGGGTTTTCTTAGAGAAACAACAATGAACTGGACCTTTGAGCCTGAGGCCTTAACGCGCCTTGACACTCTTTCCACATTCCAGCCGTCAAGAAACATGTCGATCTCGTCAAAAGCATAGAAAGGAGCAGGGCGGTATTGCTGGATTGCAAAAATGAAAGCAAGTGCTGTAAGACTCTTTTCTCCCCCTGACATGGCTTCTATGCGCTGGAGAGTTTTTTCTTTCGGCTGGGCCCTGAGTGTCATTCCTCCGGCAAAGGGTTCTTCCGGATTTTCCAGCAGGAGTTCTCCCACACCATCAGAAAGTTCGTAAAAGATCTCTTTGAAGTTGGAATTAATGCTTGTATAAGCCTCCATAAAGGAGTCCCGCTTTAGCTGCTCATACTGGTCAATGCGTTCAAGGAGCTGTTCCCTTTCGGTAAAAAGAGTATCGCGTTTGCCCTGGAGGTTAGAGAGCCTGAGTTCCACCTCATTATATTCATCAATTGCCCGCATATTTACAGGTTCAAGCCTGCGCATGGCTTCTTCTATTGCCTGGATCCTCATGTAAACGGTTTCGTAACTCGGGACTTCAGATGTCTCTTCTATTCCTCTTCTCTGCATCTCTTCAAGCAATTGCTTTTCCTGGTCAAAAAGTGCACTTTTCGTAGCTGTGAGCGTAAGTACCTGCTGTTTTGCTTTTTCAAGTGTGGTTGCAGCTATACTGACCCTGCGCTTTACCGCACTGTGTTCAGCCTGAACGCTTTCCCTTTCTTTCTGAAGCCCTATAAGCTCATCAGAAAGCTGAAGTTCACGCTTCTGTTTTTCTTCAAGCCGCGCTTCAAGTCCCGCGATTTTTGCCTTGAGGGACTCCACTTTTTCCCGCCTTGAAGCCTTCTTTTCATCAATTTCCCTTATAAGCTCCTTGGCTTCGGCTATTTTCTTTTCTGCGTATTCTTTTTCAAGCTGCAGAGCATTCAGGCTGGCTTCAGTATCCCTTATCCTGCCGTCAAGCCTCCGGATTTCTTCGTCCACAAAATCGGCTTTTTTGTTTATCTCTGGAAGTGGGGAATCAGCGAGTTTTGCCTCAAGTTCGGCAACCTGAACCTCAAGTTCAGCCGCAATGCCTTCTTTTTCCGCTTTTTCTGCAATTACCCTGTCCATTTCAGCCCTGAATTCGGCCCTCGATTCGTCGATTGCCTTTAAATCTGCCTGTTTTGCTTCAAGAAGTTCTGCAAGTTTTGCTTCCCTTCCAGCGATCTCCTGAATCTCGAGTTCCTTTCTGGAAATAGTAGATTCACAGTCACGAATTTTTCTGCTCAGCTCAAAAACATGGCTTTCAATGCTGTCCTGCTTATTAATCGCAGCATTCCGGCTTGCGTCAAGGGATTTTATCTCCTCTGCAAGTTCGAATAGTTTGTCTTTTTCCGCTGCCGCAAAAGAAATACCGGATTTTGAAGAAAGAGAACCTCCGACCATTGCCCCGCTTTTTTCAAGGAGCTCGCCTTCAAGTGTGACTATTCTCATCCGTCCCATAAGGCGGCGGGCACTGGCAAGGTTTTCCATAACCAGAGTGTCCTGAAAAACATACCAGAAAGCAGTCTCAAAGTCAGGGTCGAATTCAATAAGGTCGATTGCGTACCCTATTACTCCATTTTCAGAACTGAGATTTTCAAGCCTTCTCGATTCCCTCATTTTATTAAGCGGAAGGAAAGTAGCCCTGCCGCCTTTTCTACGCTTCAGGAATTCGATCGCTTCTGCCGCATCAGCATCGGTATCTACAACAACTGCCTGCATCCTGTTCCCTGCAGCAACCTCAAGGGCTACCGCATACCTGCGGTCTACTTTTCCGAGCTGGGCAATAGTCCCGTGAATTCCAGAAAGTTCTTCCTGCCTGGAAGCCCCAATTACCATCTCGACAGCTCTTGAGTACCCACCACCCTGTTCCGAAGCCCGGACCCTTGCTTCGGCAATTGCATATTCCTGCTGGAGGGTGTGAAGCCTGCTCTCAAGTTTTTTTATGTCTTCTTTTATCCTGAAATGGCTGCTTTCTATATCGTCCCGGTCTTTTATGAGGGATTCAAGGTTATTCGTAAGTTTTTCTATTTCGTACTGGACAGAAAGGATATCGCTGTCCGAAGCAGTAACTGCAGCCTGTGCATCTTTGATCTGGTTTTCAATATCCCGAAGTTCCGAGGACTTTCTCCTGAGAGCATCAAGAAGCCTGTCCTCATTTCGGATAAGTTCGTTCTTTTCGTTTTTAACGTCTTCGAGCTTTTTGCGGGCAGCCATGAGCTCGTCCCTTGTTGCGGCAAACTTCGCATCCACATCAGCAATCCTGCTCTGAAGGAGCATGCGCTCGGTTTTTCTTTCTGAAAGCTCTACAGAGATGCTTTCTTTTCTTACATTTTCAGCTTCGATTTTTTCTTCGAGTTCTTGAACCTTGCCTTTTGTGGAATCAATATCAACAAAAGCTTTTCTGCGGCGTACATCAGCCTCTTCAAGTTCGGATTCCGAAACTTCAATGCTGTCAACACAACGGGAGATTTCCCCTTTCGTTTCTTCTATTTCCCTTTTGACCTGGAGCTGTTCGTCTTCCCCTTTTTTTCGGATTTCGAGGGAGAGTTTTTCCAGAGTCTGTTCAAGAGCTTCTAATTCCTGGACCCTTTCGTTTAACAATACCTGTACTTTTTCGAGATGTTCTTCTTTCCCTGCAAGTTCCTTATCCACATTTTCCAGTTCGGTTCTGGCATCCTTGAGTTTGGAGAGCAGGACGTAACCTTCAAACCTGATTTTTTCAACCTTTAAAGCCTGGTATTTCAGGGCATGCTCCCGCTCCCCTGAAAGCTTTTCGAGCTGGACACGCACCTCTTCAAGGATAATATCCACACGTTCGATCTGTTGCCTGACAACTTCAAGTTCCCCGAGTGCTTTTTGCTTGCGCTCGTCAAACTCTGCAACCCCGGCAATCTCGTCAATAATCTTTCGCCTTTCCACAGGGCTCATGGAAACAATCTGTGTGACGTCTCCCTGCATTACAACGTTATAGCCTTCAGGCGTTACTCCTGCCTTTGCAAGCTGGGAATGAATTTCCCCCAGGCTTACGGCTTTTCCATTAAAGTAAAAGTAGCTGTAGTACGCGTTTTTCGTCCGCCTGACCTTTCTTGAGACCTCAACCTCATCAAGATCTAATGGCAACTTACGGTCAGTATTGTCAAAGCGGATCGTAACCTGGGCAAAGTCAGGCTTTTTTGCCTCGTCTCCATTATAAATAAGGTCCGTAAGTTTTTCAGCCCTTAGAGTCCTGGAGCTTGTAAGCCCTAGTGCAAAGAGAATCCCGTCTATGATGTTTGACTTTCCACTCCCATTAGGTCCGGAAATAGCGGTGAAGTCATTGTAAAAGGAAATCTTTACTTTTTTTCCGAAGGACTTGAAATTAACGAACTCAATCTCTTTTATGTGCACAGAATGCCTCTAAGGTTTCGCGTTTTTGAGGTTTTTTTCATTTTACTTTTTTCATTTTACTCAGTCTCATTTCGCCCTGTGAGCTCTCCGGCTACAGGTTATTATTTCCGCGTCTTCATTATCTCTGAGGTCTACAGACTCTTCAACCAGTCTCTTTTTCGGGGCCTTTTCAGCGATTATATATTCACACTTATAATCATCATCAGGCTGGGTTATGACAGTATCTGCCTTAACAGGAGGTTGATATCTCGAAGAAACCGGCGGCTTAGAAGGGAATAAATATCCCGCAGAAGCCTCTGTTACTGGAGTTGACTGCCTCGGAGCGCCTCTAAACCGTTTTCTATCTCCACTCTCAGCGATAATGTACTCACATTTTATTTTGAGAGGTTCCTGCTCGTCAAGCTCCCTGGGCTCAACCTCTTCTATCCTCAGTTGAACTTTTGCGCTTGTATCTGGCAGGGTTGCAGGAGCTTCTCTGAAACCGATCAGCTCGTGTGCTGAGGTACCTTCCCGTAGTTTACGCTTTGGTTTTCTGGAAAGAGGAGGAAGGTCAAGCGGGTCTTCAATTATGGGAAAAGAAGGAGATGGAGGAGAACAAATGGTATTTTGCTTAACTTCCAATGATTTTGAAAGCCTTTCAAGATCTGCTTCCAGTTTTTTTATAATCATTTTCTGGTCAAGAAGTTCTCTGACGAGCCCGTCCTGAATTCCAGCCAGTTCTTTTACTCGTCGGTCGATAGCTTCGGATTCGTCTTTCTTACCGTAAATTAATTCAGAGCGCAGTTCAGCAAGAATTGAAGCCTTAAGTGACGCAGTATCAGGAATTTCCCTCAGTTCGCTTCTTATTTCGGAAAGAATTTGATCCTTTAAGGAATCAAGATCGGAACTATTTTCCACATCGGACTGCAGCTCATTGAGAACTGAAGCCTTGATTGATTTTTTGAGAGTTTCGAGCTCCTCATAGGTGATTGACAGTCGCCTTTTAAGCGGTTTATTGTGCATATCCCTCTGTCCAGTTCTCATGAAAACACCTCTAGCAATAAATTCAGTTTTCCTGTATCTGTAAGTTTTTGCTATCATGATACGTCATTATAATATAAATTGATTAGATCAGACAAATTTAAATAATACGTATAAAGTAGATGTAATCTTACTTAATATATATATGGTAATCGATAGTATTGAGCTATCTATAGATGACTTTTAAATTATATTATAACAAAATACTTTATTAACCTTTCTGAAACCGCTTACAGAGCCCATATAATAGAACAGAAAAAAGAGCATAAAGCACAAAATTTCCGAAGGAAGAAGTTTAACCAAGGAAATGACTAAAAAGAGTATAGGCTGCTTGAAAATGCTTTAGAAAAGAAAAAACAGGTTTTTTTAAATATTCCTGCGACTGGAAAATCGCTATAAGTATCGCTATAAGTATCACGACAAGTAGTATTCTAAGTTATGCAAAAATTTGTTAACCGATACCAAAGATATGCACACAAAAACATCCCGCTTCAGGATATATAATGCTGCAAGTAAGGCTAAGGGAATTCCATAGGGAAAAAATTTTACTGGAAAAAAAGGGGCCGAAAAGCAGGATAAATATTTTTCGATAAAGTTTGCACTAAAATATTAAATTGGTACATTAGTGAAGTTCAAGTTTTCAAAAAATGAATTAGAGGTTTTAAACCTGGGATTATATAAAATAGAGAATGAAACCCAAAACAAATTCTAAAACAAAAGGAGTTAAAGAGTTGGATTCCAATAGGGGTCGAAAATATCCTTAGGATAAGTGTTACTGAATTGACGGAAAGGATTCATGGAGGTTGATAAGTACACTCTGTCTCGCCTGGACTTTAGTAGATGTGCTACAGTCTATCTCCAAGGCAGTTTCGTCAACAATAGAACCATGGGTTCCGATGCTTTCGAGAAAAAGTTGGACCTCTTCAACTTCTGGCTCTCGAAATTGGTCCATTTCGAAAATATCCATAATAACACTAAATACGTTTTTGTGTAAGTGATCGGTAATCCGAGTCATTGGAAATAAACACGATGTATAAAGTATTAATAATTTCCGATAATAAGAAAATAATAGAGAAAGTAAGAAATTTCTTTATTAATATGTAAATACTGTTGACTGCATAGAAATGATTATTCCGGGGAATAAACTTGAGAAAGGAAAAGAGAAAAAAATCAGGGTAATATATAAAAAAAGGTTAAAGGAAGAGAGGTCCAAAAATCCTTATTAAAATGCCTGCCACGAGAGCAAGAATTATTGTAAAGGTGACAATCATAGCCGTATCCTTTGTACCAAGTTCATGCTTGAGTACTGCAATCGTTGCAACACATGGGACATAAATGCTTGTTATAACCGCAAACTGGTACATCTGAAGAGGAGTCATCACAGCTGCAAAATTGGCTGTACCTGCAAGTACTGCCAGGATCTGAAGTGCCATTTCTTTTCTGAGAATTCCAAAGACAAGAGCTGTTGCGGCAAAAGCCGGGAGCCCCAGAATCCCTACAGATACGGGCTCTACAAAGTCCTGGAAGATAGAAAGAAGACCCAGTGCATCGGCTACTCCCAGGGCTGCACTCCCTGCAAGAAGCAGTGGAAAAGCGATAAATAAAAACTCACGGCTTTTCATCCAGGTTTTCCTGAGGGTTGATTTAAGTCCAGGTTTCCTGAGAGGAGTCATTTCCATAATGAAACCACTTTTCTGGCCTGGAAGAGTCCTTCCCAGTATCCAGCCCATCACCGCAATGATCATGATCTCCAGCACATAGATGGAAACAGCAGGCCAGAAACCAACAAAGGTCCCTACAAGTCCAAGTATAATAACTGTTCTTGCAGAGCAGGGAACCATAGATATGAGAAGCGAAGCTATCCGCTTTTCCCTATTTGTTCCAAGGGCATGTACAGACATTATTGCAGGGACATTACATCCAAACCCCAGAACCAGAGGGATAACAGCTCTCCCGTGAAGCCCGATCTTATGTGTAAGGTTATCGAGAAGAAAAGCTGCCCTTGTCAGGTAGCCTGAGTCCTCAAATATGGAAAGGATAGCATAGAAAACTGCAATATACGGGATTGCGATTGCAAATCCGGCTTCCACCCCTCGCAATGAATAAACAATCAGATTTCTAAGGAGAGGTGACATGTCAGAAGTCATTGCTTCTATGGGCTGGATTATGTGAGGCTCAAAAAGGTCATCTACAATCCAGGTTTCAAGAAAGCCCCCTATCCTGAAGACAATAAGAAACGTAATGAGTAGTGCGGAGATGAGAACCGCAATCCCGAAATGATGAGAGGTAAGAACCTTATCTATCCTGTCACGTAACCTTTTTTTTGGCTCAAAGTTTGAGACCACGCTGTCCACTATAATTCCAGACTCGCCATACAGGTCTCTTGCAATGGTGTCATGAACTGAAATTCCGTGATCGATTTCAAGGTTCTGCCTGAAGTGCCTGGCAGAAGTGAGTATTGCATTGGCTTCAGGCGGATTGCAGCAGAGTTCTACAAATTCGGCATCATTTAGCAGGGCTGCTACCAGGATGCTTTGAGATGTATTCGGAAAAGCATAGCTAAGCCCTGATAAAGCCAGATGAATCCACTGGCTATATCTTATCCTGTGGTGCTTCTGGACCTTTCCTAGCTCTTCAAGAGCTACAAGCACTACCTCATCAAGCCCCAGTCCCTGGGTTGCAACAGTTGGGACGACAGGCAGACCCAGGAGTTCAGAGAGTTTATCTGCATCGATAAGAATTCCAAGTTCTGCTGCCAGATCTACCTGATTTAAGGCAATAACCATAGGGATATCGAGTTCCAGTAACTGAAGGGTCAAATAGAGGTTTCTCTCAAGCCTGCTAGCGTCAAGGACATTAATAATAACGTCTGGAGAATCTTTAAAAATAAACCTCTTGGTTACCTTTTCATCTTCATTTGCAACCCCGAGAGAATATATTCCAGGGAGGTCAACTACTTCAATAGTCCTGTCATTTACTTTTACATTTCCTTTTGTAAGGGAAACTGTAGTGCCCGGATAGTTGGAAACCTCAACCCCAACTCCTGTAAGCCTGCTGAAAAAAACACTTTTTCCAACGCTAGGGTTGCCTATAAAAGCGAATGTCAAATCATAAGGAGATTTATTTTTATCTCTATCGACTGAATTACAAGATGAACTAGAAATCTCTACCACTTCTCCATTAAGCGCACTCCATGCGATTTATGGATGATTTATTCATTTTTTAAAAGTCTTTGCCTTCAGGAATGATGAAAATTTTCTTTGCGACATCTCTTCCGAGGGCGATCTCAGACCCGACAGCAATGATTGAGATACAGCCCTGTTTTTGCTTGCGCCGGACTTCAATATCCTCTCCGGCTATGATGCCAAGAGAGGTTAAACGCTCTTTTGTTTCTCTTGGAAGGGTTACCCTGGCAATCGTGCCTGAACTTCCCTCACTCATTTCATCGAGGGGAATGAAATTTTCTTCTCGCTGCAGGTTATTTTTATCGATATTTATCGGGTTTCCGTCAGGGCAGTACTCAGGGTTCCCAAGGAAATCATAAAGTTTCTCAAGCACTGAATCGGATACTGCGTGCTCAAGTTCGCAGGCTTCCCTGTGGGCTTCCTTCCTGTCAAAATTAAGGACTTCAGCCAGGAAAGTTTCAAGCACCCGATGTTTTCTTTTAATCCTAACAGCTTCGTCAGCCCCTTTTTTAGTTAACTCTACCCCCTGATATGGTTTGTACTCGACAAGCCCCATCGAATCTAACTTTTTAATCATTTCTGTCACACTGGGTGAAGATACATTAAGTTCTTCTGCGATTTGTTTAGTTTTTGCAGGGCTTTGATTTTTCATAATAAGATAAAGAATAGTTTCAAGATATTCTTCAAGTCGATCTATATTCATTAACATCATCCCGCCAGCACATGCCCGGAATTATACAGGCATTATAATTAGGACGACCTAAAAACATAATCCATGAATAAATAGTTTTTGTTTTTTACCAGCTAAAAATAGATGTAGCTGGAAAATATCTTACACAAGATTTTATTGCCAAAACTTAGTAAAAATGATAAAAATCGAAAAAAATCAAGAACGGTGGAAGGTAAAACTTCCTGATTATTTTCAAATATATTAGGCTTTGATAGTTTTAAGAACTGCAATCTCATTACAATCCGGAAATCTGGGGCACCTGATACATCCAGACCAGATTTTCCGGGGGAGACTGTTTTTATCTACAATATTAAAGTCCAGGGTTTCAAAAAAGGGTCGTGTCCCCAAATCATAGACATAGTTTTATATAATCTTGAATCTATTATTATTTGGAGGCATCATAATTACTTCTGAAATCGATTTTTCACAATTTTTTTGCTGGAACAAAGACTGCCCTGATT
>JASGVX010000032.1 GCA_030054735.1 Methanobacteriota archaeon
CATTTTTCTCCAGCTTTACGCTGATCTTCAAGCCAGTCTCTTGCCCAAGTTTCCATATTCTATATGATATGGGGAACATAGTATAAATAAATTTCTATTTGAAATGATTCAATTGAAGTTTAAAAAAAGAAAAAATAAGCAAATTCTAGGATATAGTCCCTATAATTAAGTGGAGTTAAGGTCCTTAATGATTACACTAAGGATTAGGAGAAATTTGAGGAAGAAATAGTTTTATTTCTCTTTAGTTTTGGCTACATAAAGCATTTACTGTTTTAATTTTATTATCGAATTTTCGAAAATTATGGAAATAACTTAGGAAGTAAATTATATGCTTTTGCTTTGTAGCGCTTGATATTGAAAATATGCTTTTCATGAAAAGCTCTATTATATTCCCATAAAAAGTTGGAGTTAAGGTTTATACTTCCGTTACATTTAAAAGAACTTTCACCATGAACCATACTATACAGGTGAACTTTGATTTAGGAATAGTTGAAATATGACTTCAAATTTTCACTTTGCTAATGGCTCTATAATTGCACTACCCAATATCATTAATGACAATATGAGTATAAGTGTTTGAAATTAAATTTTTACCATTCCTTAAAGAAAAGCGTATACCGGGCATCTGACTGGAAAAAGGTCAGAAGAAAGTGAATTAGAAAAATATATTTAGAAAGGGGAGGATGCTGGAATGAAAATAATGATTTTCATATGCGGAGAAGGTCTTGGCCACACAAGCCGCTGCCTTGCACTTGGAAAAGAGCTTCTGGCTGCCGGGCATGATATCAAATTCGGAGCTTACGGTTACTCGAAGGAACTGGTTGAAAAGACCGGATATAGAGCACAGGAAATACCTTCAGAAATAAAACTGGTTGGAAAAGCTGGAGGGCTTGACCTGACAGGCTCAATTGAAGCAACCCTCAAAAACGCCAAGATTCTCGGGGGCCCAAAGGTCCTTAAGCTTATCAGAGACTTCAAACCGGATGTGGTGGTTTCGGACAGCTATTACCTTGGGACTCTTGCTGCCATGGTCCTTAAGATCCCTGTATATCTTATAATCAACCAGTCGAATATGGAAGAGTTTTTCAAAAACAGAGGAGTTCCTATCAGGCTTCTCGGTGAGCTGACAAAAAAGTTCTACAAAGAGGTCTTTGAAAAAACCGATAAAACAATTATTCCTGATTACCCCCTGCCCTATACAGTTTGCAGAAAAAGTCTGGATTTTTCCCCCAGGATCCGAGAAAAACTGTTCTACAGCGGCCCCCTTGTAAGAGAGAAGTACGAAGAAGTAGACCGGATCCCCCTGGAAAAACCTCATATTGTTTCCCTGATAGGAGGTTTCGGGTACAGGGAACCGATTTTCAGGAAAGTGCTCACCACTGCTTCACTCGATACCGGGATTAACTATACGCTCATTTCTGGGCCTAACCTTGACCCCTCAAAGTTCAGGGAAATTCCGAAAAATGTTCAGCTTCTAAGGTTTGTAGAAGATACTTTTCCGTATATCAAGAGTTCGGATGCCGTGATAGCTCCCGGAGGGCACAGTACAATGATGGAAGCTTTTAGCTTCGGGGTTCCCATCCTCTCTTTCCCAGACGAGGGACACAGTGAACAGGAGAATAATGCTGCAGTAATTGAAGAGGAAGGCTACGGAAGGAGGCTCAGCTACTCTACTCCGCCCGAGGTGATTTTGGAATGCATCCGGGAAGTCCTTGAAGATGAGAAATATAGGAACAAAGTAGAAAGGTTGCAGCGGCTTGCAGCTGAGCTTGAAGGCCCCAGAGCGGTTAGAGAATTGCTGGAAAAAGAAGTTGGGAAAAAAGTTTCCTGAAAAATCCGAGGTTCATTTGACCTGCAGCATACATTTTCTTAAGTTTCAAATTTCCAGTTTATTCTTCCTTCTTGAAACCAAGAGAAACAGAATTAATACAGTAGCGCTTCCCAGTTGGCGCAGGCCCATCCTCAAAAACATGACCGAGGTGGCTTCCGCAGCTAGAGCAAACAACTTCGATCCTGTTCATTGAATAGCTGGTATCTTCCTGAAGCCGGACCCTGTCACTGGAAATCACATCATAAAA
Source organism: Methanobacteriota archaeon (assembly GCA_030054735.1). Lineage (GTDB taxonomy): Archaea > Halobacteriota > Methanosarcinia > Methanosarcinales > Methanosarcinaceae > Methanosarcina. The sequence continues at coordinate 2,079 of JASGVX010000032.1, forward strand.
ACTCGGCCAGCCACTCCCGGATTCAAATTTGGTATTGGACGAGAATAGTTCCTGCCCGCAGGCAGCACAGGTATAGAGCCCTTTTTCTTTATTATAGTACAGCTTGCCGGAAAAGGGCCTCTCCGTTCCTTTCTGCCTCAGGACATGGTATTGCTCAGGAGTGAGAACCTTTTTCCACTCCTTTTCGGACTTCTCAATTCTGTTCTGTACCAGTCGCAAACCTCCCTTATATATACAATTTAATACACTTAATTATATAGGAAAATTTAATTTTCCACAGGCAAGGGGTAAAATATTACCCGGATAAAGTTTGGGTTGTTTGGCTTAACTGATTGTTTTCAACCTAACTTCCACCTTTTTAAGCGCATAAGGTTCTCTTGATATTATATTATGTGCTTAAACTTAAGCGCATAAATAATAAGTTCTAATTTAAATCCGGCCATATTGCCACTTGATACTGTGCCATTATCAATAGACTGAGCTTTTGATATCAACTTCAACAAAACAGGGACAATAAAAAAAGAAGGAAAGAAAAGGCTAAAAAAAGAGGAAAGAAAAAGTAAAAAGCTTTTTTACTTTTTTCCATCTTTTTTATTCATTTTTTCACTTTTACTGTGTATCTCCAGACTTCCACTTCCTGATTTCGCTTCACTTTCTTTTCACTCTAAGAAAAGCAAGTACTCCTAACCCTGCAAAAAGTATAGACAGGACTCCGAATCCTGGTATTGACAGATTCTTTTCTGCGGGCTCAGCTTTAACAGGAAGGGCTTTGTATTCATCATAACTGGAAATTGAAACTCCCTCAAAAGTTGGATCTTTTTTATAGTATTCCTCAAAACCAGCAAAAAGGTTCTGTATTGAGAACTGATCTTCAAATCCTTCTTTTACGGATATTTCAATAACTCCTTTTGAATTCGCACCTCTCATCTCACCCATCTCGGGTGCAATAGTATCTACAATACTTGATTTAGAGTTAAGGTCTTTATCCCCAAGCTTATAAGCCCTGATAATGAAGAAGTCTACCAGAGGAACAATTTTTTCAATTTCTGATGCAGTATAACCTGGTGTGATGCTTGCTGATATAAATACATTTTTTCCGGCTCTATTACGTGCAAGCTCAAAAAGAGGCTTATAGTTCATACAGCTGTCTTTGGAACCTGAAACGGGAGAAGTTTTCACGTAAATGTTAACTCCATCAAAAGGCGCAAGTGACTTCTCATTATAATCAAGGATAGCATTCAGGGAAGACCGGGAAATGCTTGGAGCCATTTCTGATGTGCAGTTGAGTTCCTCAAGAAGAACTGCATGCACTGATATTCCCTCTTCGTGAGCCATTTTTACAAAACGCTCATACTGCCAGACATCCGGACCGTTCATGCTCAGGAAAATAGTATCGATTCCTGAGGCGGCAAGATTTGTCACAAGGTCTGAAACCTCAAAACTGTATGGAGAAGAAAGTTTAATTCCGGAGATATTGACCTGATATTCTGGAAAAAGAGTTTTCCGGGCTTTAGTAGTTTCTCCACTCTGACTTTCCTGCACCTTTACTGAACCTTCAGGGGTTTTTTCAGTAACTGAAACCTCAGGGGTATTTCCTGATCCCAAAGAAGTGTTTATGGATTCAGAGGAGTTATTTTCGGATTTGGAAATGTAATCAGGCCCAGAAGTATTATCTATGCTAGAGATTTCAGCTTTTATCTGATCAGAAACGAAACTTACAGTTGGCTCTGATTCAACAAATTTGCGGATAAAAGCATAGTCTATAGCCATATATCCTGTGTTCTTTGAGGCATCGGAATAAGATTCTGCATAAAGATAGACACGCATAGGGAAGTTTGTAATGTAATCATTAGAAGAATAATCCATCTTTGCATCCTTAATTCCATTCTTAAACCATGCTACATGACGTGTATTGTTTTTTTCATACCAGGCTATTCCCGAAGTGTACCATTGTCCTTCAGGAACTTGTACATCAGTTTTGTCAAAAGAATTAAACTTCTCATTCCTGTAAATTGTTATCCAGCGCACCCGACTCTCATTTGCAAGTTCGGTCTGGTGCATGATTTCATTTTTCCTGCTTTTGACCTGGTCTATGAAACCCTGTCTCAGCAGAGGGCCTCTCTCGTCTTTCCCTGTTGTAACTTTCATTCTTTTGACCACAAACATGGAATTAATATTAAAGCTTTTCTTAGTGTAGATAAGAGAAGAATCATAAGCATGAGGCACAGGAACTGTCACTTTACAGACACCGTTTTTGACTTCAACAAACCCTCCTCCTGCACTTTTAGACTGCCATAAACGCCCCTGGAGCTTATCTCCCTCAAAATCATCGAAAAATTCAAAGGTCTTTTCTCCGTTACTCATTGCCTTAGCTGCAGGATCTCCGTATTCCATAAGAAGTATAGTTTCCTTGTTTGCAGGGAGAGAAGAAATTTTGACCCAGATAAGAGCTTCTTCAGTTTCCGGCTCCCAGGTCTCGATCCAGTAATTGAGTGTTTTTCCATGGGAAGAAAAACGAAGGTCAGAACCATCTATTTTTGCCTGTGAAAAATTAAAGTTAGAAGAATTCAGGGAAATAGGAACCTGATAATTTGTTAGAGTCTCTCCTGAATTTTCAGTGATTACAATCTCCTGGGAAGAACCTGCCGTATCATTTGTTGCAGATAGAGCCCATAGATTATCCGCGGCAGCAAGGGAAAAGCCTGTAATCAAAACAAGTAAAAGAATAGAAATAATCCCGCACGTGATCAGTCTCTTTTTCATATTACCAGCCTCTTTTAACCTTCTTCAATAAGCATTATAAAAAATATTATCCTAGCATTATCAAGACTATAAGCAACATTATCTATTTTGCCTAATGTATTGACCCATAAAAAATAAACCTTTTCATATAATTCTTACACAGATTAATAGTGAAAAATAATAGTATCAAGTTATATAAAAATTGAGTAGAAAAAGAAAAACAAGAAAATATATTGAAAGTAGAGAGGGTTTAAAGATCCCGAAATGATAATAAAGGAGCTATACAATTACATTTCCCCATGGCTCTTTTATCCAGCAACGAACTGAAAAAACTCATACGAGCAAACCCCCCTTTGCTTGAAAATGCGGTCGACATTGAAACCCAGATCCAGCCTAATGGGCTTGAACTTACCCTTAAAGAGATAAAAACAATAGAAGGTGTGGGAGCTGTCGATTTTGACAATTCTGAAAGGGAAGTCCCTGATACTAAACCCCTGGAATTTGGGAAAGACGACTGGATTCACCTTCCCAGGGGGATTTATAAAGTGATATTTAACGAAATCGTAAATATTCCCATGAATCTTGCTGCAATTGCAAGGCCGAGGTCAACCCTTATCCGATGCGGGGCAACACTTGAGACCGCGGTATGGGATGCCGGTTACAGGGGACGCAGTGAGTCCATGCTTGTAGTTTATAACTCTGCAGGCTTCAGGTTGAAGAAGAACGCCAGGATAATGCAGCTCCTTTTCTATACTCTTAATACCAAAGTAGAAGAAGGTTATTCAGGGATCTACCAGAACGAAAATACAAACTAAATTTATGGAAAAAAAGACAGTTTTTTGAAGTCTGAAGTGAGATATCTTTTGAAAATATATCGACAAAGTATATATCACTGATCCGTATATTTCAGCCTATGAGTATAATAGGAAAATCCGTAAGGATGGAGCTTATTTTCAACAGAAGTACACTTTAATACTATTGATAATTCCCATGGACCATGGAGTTGGTGCAGGGCCCATCTCAGGGCTTATAAACCTTCAGGAAACTGTAAAATAAGGTTGCAGAAGGTGGAGCAAATGCCGTGCTCGGACACTTGGGGCTTGCCAAACATGGGCACAGAGGGTATGGGCATGATGTTGGCCTGTTTATCCCCCTCCCAGCTTCAACCTCACTTGCCCCCGACCCTAACCATAAAGTTCTTGTAACAACTATGGAGGAAGCTATATGAGTCGGAGCTGACACAGTATCTGTTCATATTAATGTAGGAGCTGAAGACGAATTTGAGATGCTTCAGGGTCTCGGCTATGTTGAAGGAAAATGTGATGAGTGGGGATTTCTCTCCTTGCAATGATGTATCCGCGCGGGAAAAAGGTCCGTTCCAAATACGATGTTGATGTAGTAAAGCATCTAGCAAGGATCGGCGCTGAACTTGGAGCAGATATTATCAAAACAAACTACTCCGGAAGCCCGGAAACTTTCAAAGAAGTAGTCAGCGGATGCCCTCTATCTGTAATTATTTCAGGCGGCCCCAAAATAGGCTCGGAAAAAGAGCTTCTGGAAATGGTAGAGGTTTCTCTTGAAGCAGGGGTATTGCAATAGGAAGAAACGTTTTCCAGGCAGAAGACCCAATTGGCTTGATGGAGAATTTCAAAAGTCGTCCATGAAGGTATGACTGCAGAAGAAATTACAAAATTGAGAATATCAGGCTGTCTCAAAACTCAAATCATTTCTACAATTGGATAATGAGATATGTTAACTTTAAAAATAAACCCACTTAAAATAGAGAAATTTAGGTATAAATTAACCTTGTAGTGGAAAAATTGACACTATTGTAGAATTAACTTTATTTTAGAGACAGCCTGATATGATATTTTTTAGAAGAGATATTCCTTCAGATACACAAAGAATAAAATTTAAGATCGAAACTCGGAACTTCAACCAGGTTTATGAAAAACGCATATGAAATTCTTCGAATAACATGCACAAAAAATGAAAGTACCTGAAAGCACTTTCATGCCAAAATAAAAGAAACTTAGTTAAGATATTAACTTAGGAATGATTCAAATATAATATCAAGGGGTTTGTTACCAAGAATTGTAATTGGGGATATGGAACTATAGATCAATCCCCAAGCTAAAATTTAGAAGTTATATTTTCACCATTTCTTAGTTAAGATATTAAGGAATGGTGAAAATTTAAATTCAAACACTTATACCCCTTATTATCATTAATGATATTGAGGGGTGCAATTATAGAGCCATTGCCAAAGTAAAAACTTGAAGTCATATTTAAACTATTCCTGAGTTAAAACACTGGATTCATTCAGGTACCCTCAACTTGATGAGCGGTCTCAAAGTTCCTTTGCTTTTCTATTCCTTTAATTTATAGCCCAGAGATATAACCGGGAATATGTAATCAATAAGATAAGTAAATGGGAGACTCTAATAAAGAAAAATAGATGAGAGACTCCAAACAGTGGAAACTTCTTTTTCAAATAGGTCCTCAGTATATTGAAGGATTATCAGATCCAAACCCTGTTTCTGAATATAAAACAAAGAAATTCTATTTACATATAGATTCCAGTAGAAATTAGGGGGTATTAGGTTTCTACTGGAAAGAGAAAAATATGAGATTGATACCTCATGGTAAAGAGGAAACGACATTCAAATGAACCAAAAAAGATGTGCAGAACAAAACCATACAGAACAATGTAAAATTAAGGGAAAAAACGCACATGAAATTTTCTAAATAACAGGCACAAAAAATGAAAGTACATGGAAGCACTTTCATGCTAAATAATATGAGGAGAACTTAACATAGTGGAGACCTGCGTAAAATATAGGTTTCTTTTGTAGAAAAGCTACATAGATGGACTCCTGCTATCGAAGGTGAACATTAAATGAGAAGGCAGTGTGCCTAATTTTCTGTAAAATTCTCTATACCCTTTTCCTCTTGTTTTTTGATTATTGTTCCATTATTAAATACTTATTTCCTGTAATCCATTCTTCATTTATATCTATGAGTATTGA
>JASGVX010000033.1 GCA_030054735.1 Methanobacteriota archaeon
CAGTTCATGATGGATGGAAATCCTATAACGGTTATGAGTGTGACCATGCTCTTTGCAATGCTCATTTGCAGAGAGAACCTACTGGAATCGAAGAAAATTATAAACAGATATGGGCTAAAGAGATGAAGGAACTGCTAAGTAAATGAAAAAGTATACTGATGAATGTAAAGAGCAAGATAAAGAACTGGATTTTGAGAAAATTAAAGCGCTAGAAAAAAGCTTCGATTCTATCATCATGAAAGGAAAGGAAGAAAATCCACCCTCTCTTAACCCTGAAAAACAGAGAATACCTGGCAAAAATCCAAAAACAAAAGCAAGGAATCTACTGGATAGGTTTATAGAAGACAAAGAAAAAAATTCTGAGATTCCTCAATGATTTGAGAATTCCATTTGATAATAATCAGGCAGAAAGAGACATAAGAATGATGAAACTGCAGCAGAAAATATCAGGAACTTTCAGAAACATACAAGGAGCGCAAGCTTTCTGCAGAATTAGAGCGTATATTTCTACATGTATAAAGAATGGGGGCAATGTTATAGAAGCTATCCTAGCGGCCTAAAGGGGCGCCGCTATTATACTGAAAATGGAAAAATTTTGCTCAAAAAATATTTTTTTATCAATAGGATGAATAGTTACAAAATAAAATGGATGAGAGTGTTGAAGGAAGCTAACTTCTGACCCGGAAAAAAGAACTGAAAATTAAAGAGATGATACCACGATAGAGCTGATAATCAAAGCATTCTGGCTGATGATCCCTGCATACCTCCCCAACCCCTTTGCAGCTGTTTTTGGGGGTGGGAAACCAATTGATGGAGGCAGGACTTATAAGGATGGGAGAAGACTCCTTGGGGACGGAAAGACATATAGAGGGCTCTTTTCAGGCATATTTTGCGGGTTTCTTGCAGGATGTATTGAGATCTGGCTGAGTTCCAGAGGATTTGAGGTTATGGGAATCAAAATTCCTGGCTTTGGCCCGGATTACGCAAGCGCTTTGATAGTTGTGCTCTCACTTGCCTCCGGCGCTCTGTTCGGAGATATGTTCAAGAGCTTTTTCAAGCGGAGGATGGGCCTGAAAAGAGGAGCATCCCTTCCTCTCGTAGACCAGCTTGACTTTGTGGTTGGAGCATGGGTGTTTACATACCTCGTAGCCCCCGAGTGGTTCGTGAGCAATTTCACCCACGATGTTATGCTTACTGTTATTATAGTAACTCCTCTCCTCCACCTTACGACAAACATAATCGGATATTTAATAGGTGTAAAAAAGGAACCCTGGTGAAAATCACAGGGAAATTTATAAGACTCAATGCAGAAAGAACCTTAGAAAGCATATATAGCGCTAAAAAGGCTGCAAATACTGGTGAGAAAATGAGCAAAACAAATACAGAAACAGAAAACAATTTTGAGATACAGAAACAGGAACTTATCGCAGCCCTGAAAGCCTGCGGAGCTGTCCGCTATGGGGACTTCACGCTTGCTTCGGGAAAGAAAAGCAAGTATTATATAGATATCAAGAAAGCCAGCACCGACCCCAGAACCCTGAAAATAATTGCCAGGCAGGCAGCCCTCAGGATAAAAGAAATGGATGTGAATATAGTTTCAGGGGTAGAACTCGGAGGCGTCCCTCTGGCAACCGCGGTTTCCCTGGAAACTGAACTTCCCCTTCTGCTAGTAAGAAAATCTGTCAAGGAATACGGCACAAAAAGCAGGTTTGTAGGAGACCTGAAACCCGAGGATAGGCTTGTAATGCTCGAAGATGTAACAACCAGCGGGGGCTCGGTCAGAAATGCAATAGAAGTTGTTAGGGAGACCGGGGCGAGTGTTAGATATGTAATCACGGTAGTGGACAGGGAAGAGGGGGCAGGAGAAAAACTGAAAGAAGCAAATGTTCAACTTGTGCCTCTGGTAAGTGCAAGTGACCTGTTAAAGTAAGGGAAGTGCCTGAGCACTTGCCCAACAGGCAATCTCAAAACCATACCCAATCATACATTTGGGTCAGAAACCCGTAATCTTTATCTTTTTTAGAAAACTTAATTCTATTATTCCACCATGTTTAGAAAGTACGATCAAAAGCAGCAGTTTTTACTTCCATCCTTCTTTCGGCTGGTCGACATTTAATTTTTCATTAATTTTGTTGATGCCGATTTTGAAATAATACATAGTGTTTGCAGCTAACTTTCAGGTTTACATATGATCAATTAATAATATCTCATACTAAACTTTTATAAAAAATGACCCAGTATTTATATATGTGGTGATAGTTGAGCCACATGTTAAGCAAGTTTCAATCTCATTTCTAGCTAGGAGATACCATAAAACGACATCAAGAAAAATGTTCTGATTTTTAATGTCGACCTGCCGAATGTAGGATATATTAAAAAACGTGATCAGGTAAAAAGAAATTATGGGAGGAGGCTGCCTGAAAAAGAGGCTCCTCTTCCCATTTACTTTTTTCTCCTGGTCTTCAATTTCCCCTAAAATTCTAATCCTTTTTCTGGAAAACAGTTATTATCCGTGTAAGGCTCCTGTGTACCCTCTGGACATAGGTCTCAAGGACTTTAAGCCCGGCTTTTTCCCCGTATTCAAATGATGCCTTATCCGACACAACTACTGCAATACCCCCTGGTTTCAGGACACGCTGGATTTCCAAAAGAGCACTTGAATATAGCTCTTCAAAAGACCCTCCAAGGATTGCTGCCGACCTGCCATAGGGAGGATCAGTGACAACCGCATCGATTGTAGAACTTTTAAGAGGAATTCTACAGGCATCACCTACCATTAAAAGATAGTCCAGTTCATAGGCTTCAAGGTTCATATGAGCCCCGAGGACAAGCTTTTCCTGGGCATCAATTCCTATTACCCTTGCACCCACAAGCCCGGCTTCAACAAGTATGCCTGCAGTCCCAGAGAAAGGATCCAGAAAAAGCTCTCCTGGTTTTATCCCGGATAAATTTGTAAGGGCACGGGCAACCCTTGGCATAAGCACACCAGGGTGGAAAAAAGGCTTGTTCTGGGGAGTCCTGGCTTCATACGCTCCCCTGTCAACAGAAGAGAGAAGGGTCCCAAATATTGCTTTTTCACTCAGGATTAGCCGGAATTCCACATCAGGGCTTTTCAAGTTTGCCCTGAAGCCTTTTCTGTAAATGCAGCCTCCAATCTTCTCTTCCAGGTACTCGCATGGAAGGTCAACATGGTGCTTGACCCTCTTTGCCCTGACAAGAAAACTCTCCCCTTCTCTTATATATCCAGCAGGCGGAAAAGCTTCAGCAAGCCCAAGGACAGCTTCAGGGCTGTTTTCGACAGTCCCGACAACTTTCAGTATATGGTGAGTCATTGCCAGCCTTTCGCTTATAATGACTGTCAGGCTTCTTTCAATCTCTTCTTCTCTGCCTGCAATGTCCACTACAAGGCACTGGTCAACCCTGACATGGGACCTGAACTCAAGCCCCTCGGTTTTGAGGCAGGCAAGGACTTCGGCAGCCGGCAGTTCTTCGTGTTCTCCAGATAGTTCAAAAGCGTATAACATGATAATCCGAAACAGGTTTTAATATAATTCAAAATAATCATCAGTCAGTCCTAAACACAGGGCCTTTAGATAAGAAACAGCTGCATCCAAGCAAAAAAAGGCCGTGTAAAAGAAAAAAACTGCTTGAACAGAAATAGCCCCAAAGAGATCGATATGCTGCGTAAGAGCGGCATGATGCGCTGGCAACCTCTAAGAGGCCACAGAGCTTCCTTTAAATCATGTCATGCCTTTCAGAACATTTTTTCCAGGGCTTCTCTCCCTGTCATCCCGATCTCAACTCCAAGCTCCCTGGCAAACTTTGTTACTTCGACAACACTGGCTTTGAGCATATCTTCGAAACTCTGCACGCCTTTTACTTTTGCAGCCCTATCCCCAAGGGCTTCTGCGGCACTGATATTGAGGTAGCCGCACATCAGAAAACCCTTTTCTGCCCTTATAAGCAGAAGAGGATATTTCTGCATCTCAAAGCGGAGACCCAGAGCGCAGCCGTTTTCAAGTGGAAGCTGTTCTATTAGCATGTTTTTCTGAATTAGCTTAAAACCAGATTAACTTTTTGGGCTCAGGTCAGGCTCCTGTTTATTTCTGCAAATATATTTTTAAAATATCCTGCGAGGTTTCCTGGTTCTCTTCTAACTCCTGCATTCAGGGTGCTGTTTTCTCCGTCCGCACTCTCGTTACCTGCATTTTTATCACTCTTCGTTTTTATGCCCTCCGTATCGGCTTTAAAACTTTCATTTTTCGAAAGCCATACCGTAATGTTTTTTTCAGGGCTGAAATTTCCTTTTAATACTGTACAGTTATTTTCAAACCCGAGGCTTTTGTTATAAAGCCCTTCAGTCCTCTCCGCATCAAGGCCAGACGGGAGATTGATTGTAACATTTGAATCTGGAGTCCCCATAAGCCATATAGCTGTTCCGGGCCCCAGTTCTTCTTTGAAATTATAGCTAACGGTGGCATAGTTTATAATTGGCGAGCTTTTATTGACCCTTCCAAGAGCTTCTTTAGAGACCCAGAACTCAATATCCTCTAATTCAACAGTATCTGAAGACGCGTTGAGTTTTACATCAGGATCTTCTTCTATGGCTTTCCTCATTTTGTCACTTAAAAAAACTTCCATTTTCAGAATTTCCCAGGCATTAACAAAACCGTTATTGTCACCTGTTTCTCCATCTATAACGCCCCTGAGAAAAACAGCATCGTCTTCTGTAGTTTTTTCGTCGTAGTCCCATATCATCCCGTTTCTTTCCAGCGTGATATTGTTGCCCGAGATAAAAGCTGCAGAGCAGGGTTCCGCAAGAAGGGCAGGAGTAAGGAAAGTTGCCAGTAAAAAACTGGCTAAGAGGAAGGAGTACAGTTTCAAGAATCTCAACTCTTTTTTATTTGTCTTTTTTATTAGTTTTTCATCTTATCCGTTTTTCTAATTTTTACCTGACTTGTGTTTTTAAGTAACTTAGAATTTTAATTTATATAGTTGTAACCTCGCATCCGTCAGAGGTAATTATTACCGTATGTTCTGCCTGGGAGACAAGCCCTCCGGTCTTTTCAATAAGCACGGGATAGGAACGGAGGATTCCGGCTTTTTCCAGCTGGAGCAATGAAAAGTCAAGTTTATCTGAAACAAGCCAGCGCTTTGCAAAGGGCAGCTCCCTGTACTCTTCTGCCTGTTTCATGACATTTCTTACGGCCGGCATGCGGACAGGTTTTTTTCTTATAATGCTGTATATTTCTGCCCAGTTCCCATCGTAGACAAACCCAGCCCCGTTAGTTGCAAAAGGCTCGATTGCGAGCACATCTCCTTCCTTTAGTATATAACCTCCCTCTACATATCTATTGGGTACTGCGGGGTTGTCGTGGGCTTCATACTGAGAAAGCCCGTGGCCTGTGAGGTTCATAATAGGGCTTAAACCGTAGCTGCGAATACTTTCTTCTATTGCAGCTCCCATTTCTCCTGTACTGACTCCTGGTTTAATAATGTCGATAGCTGCTGCAAGGGCAGCTTCAGAAGCTTTTACTATATCTGAATTGCCTGAAAGATCCACAGTTACTGCAGAATCTGCTATGTACCCATCAACATGGACTCCAAGGTCCAGCTTCACCATATCTTTCCCAAAGACATCCTCATCTCCCGCTTTAGGTGTTGCATGGGCAGCTTCCTGGTTTCTTGAGATATTACAGGGAAAAGCAGGTCTTCCCCCCAGTTCTATGCTTTTCTTTTCAACAAACTCAGCAAGTTCAAGCAGGCTCTTTCCAACTTTTATCATATCTACAGCTTCAGCCCTGACAATTTTCAGGATTCTGCCAGCTTCCCTATACTTATTAAGAATATCTTCTTTCTTGTAGACATTATCGGTTATATTAACCCCTCCTGACGATTCGTATAAACATATCCTGGTTATTACTCTTTGTGGGTCTTATTAAGATAAGGCCTTATTAAGCTATATTTCTGGCATCAGACCTGATTATAGCTTTCTATTCATGAATTAAGGCTAACTATCTTTTCCTCTTCGTTACTGAGTTTTTAATGCATCTCTGGACATTTAATATTAAATGTGCTGATAATAGTAAATTAATTACAAAAGAGAATTTAATACAAATTTCTTTTCCAGTTTAGTCAGGTTCTCGCACCCCTTCTCAGTAAGCAGCACCATATCTTCGAGTCGGATCCCTCCGATATCAGGGTAATAGAGGCCCGGTTCAATAGTAATTACATTGCCTGCTTCAAGGACAAAGCTGTTTTCTCCTAGTCCGGGGAGCTCATGGATATCAAGCCCTACTCCATGGCCTGTGGAGTGTGTAAATCCGGCTTTTGACCCGCTCCTGTATGTGTGATATCCCCGTGCTTCAAAAAAATCACAGACCGCAGCATGTATTTCAGATGCTTGCACTCCTGGCTTAATCATAGATAACGCTTTTTTCTGGGCTTCTAATACGGTTTTATACATCGCTTTCAGTTTTTCCGAAGCCTCGCCCCGGAGAACTGTACGTGTCATGTCTGCAAAATAGCGTCTCTTTTTGCTTCTCGGGAAGATATCCAGAATAATCGGCGCATTTGCCATAAGAGGCCCGTCTGTTGTCCCATGGGGATTTTCTGTGTCCTTTCCGCAGGAGACAATAGTTTCTCCGGCTTCGCACCCGAAATCGAGAAGGGCATGGTCAATAACTGAATTCACTTTAGCCCCTGTGAGGGCTTCCCCTTCAAAATAGAGCATGCCTTCTTTTTCTTCTGCTCCTGCTATCAGGGCAATAGCTGCCTGCATAGCCTTTTCTCCTGCCGCCTGAGCGTACCTTATGGACTCAAGCTCTTCCTGCCTCTTTATACTCCTCATTTTCTTAAAAGGGCTTTTTATGGGTAAGACGCTAAAGCCTGCCTCAGTAAGATAGTTTGAATAAAATACTGGAAAATCATAGGGAACTGCAATTCTTTTTACATATTCCCCAAAAAGCAGTTCGGATATGCAGGCGGCATAAGCAATAGATGTATCTTTTTTCTCTTTGATTTTCTCGCGGTAGCCAAATTCCTGGCTTGTCTTTATATTTGAAACCCTTGACTCTATTTCAGCCCTTCCGCGCTCCATTTCTGAAATGAAAAGGACTTCTTTCCCAGCTAGCGTTTGCAGGTAGATAAAGTCGTCCGATGCCAGGAAACGGGTTACATAGTAAATATCTGCATTATGAATATTCCCTGTCATCAGGTAAGCATCTGCTTTGGCTTCTTCGAGGGCTTTTTTTATGCTGAAGTCTGTCTCTTTCATGGAGGGTAATTCTGGCGTTTGTAGATAAAGTTGTTATCGTCCGGGCAGGACTGTGTATGGGCCTGAGCACGAAAATGAATCCGGTCTGGGGACAAATCTAATCCAGATCTAATTAAAACCGAATCAGAATCTAATCAAAAGCTGATCAGAACCTGACCAAAACATAACCCGTTTCTTGGCCTGTTTTAAGGTTGTTTAGTTTGTTTTAAGTCATTTTTAGGGATTATTTTTATCTTTACCATCATATACTTCCTTTTTTAACTCATTATTCATTTCATATTCAAGAACAAAAAGTTCTTCAAGCATTGAAAAATATTGGTCAAGGGAAGCTGTCATTTCGTCTGAAAACCTGAGGATGCATATGTACTTTCGTTTTCCCCGCTCTCTTACCCACAGCTTATCTTCGGGACTTTTGTCTTTGAAGTCGGCAAAGACTTCTGCCGCACAGCCCAGAACCATTCTAATGCTTGATGTCAGGTCTTTCCGGGTTTTTTCTTTTTTGAATTCAATATAGTCGCGAGAAATATCCGTATGCAGCAACTCGTTTCTATGTGGCCAGCAGTCATCCCGGTTGAGATGCTCTTCTACAATTTCCTGTATTCTGAAAGGCAAACCCTCAAGGCGCGACAGTTTGCTCAACATATCTTTGCCAGTTTCGAGATTCTCAGAGTAGTCTTCATTTTTCAGCTTAGATATGTTTGAATTCATTTCCCTCTGGACCCACTCAAGTGAGAAATTTTTGCTAGCTTCGATAAAAGTACGGGTTTCCCTTTCCATTTTTTCTCTGGTACTTTTTATCTCTTTGCAGAGGCTCTTAACCCTTTTAGCTCTATTCTCGGGACAATCCCGAGTACAGGGTTCAATCCCCATTTTATGGCCTCCTGATTCAGCTTTATTCTTTTATTCAGGGACTTCTAATAGAGGTCTGTAAAATAAAGTCCAGCTTCAAATAAAAAGCCCCCTTGAAAAACATTAAATTCTGAAAACATGCTTCTAAGGCAGATATTTAAAATATTTTAAAAAGTTGATGGCCCAAAAAAAAGAAGCGCCCGGACCGGGATTCGGACCCGGGTCGGAGCCTCGACAGGGCTCCATGATAGGCCTCTACACTATCCGGACACTTCGGTCTCTTTAGCTAGTTTTTTGCCCGCGTTGCGAGCAACCCTTAAATGTTGTACCTATATATAAATGTTCCCGTTGACTGAGTCCGGGTCTGGTGGATTTTTCAGGTCCCGCCTCCCAGACTCGAACCGGGGACATCGCGGTGCCTGCGCAGGATGTACGGGAGGTTACCCGCACGAGCCGGACTACAGCCGCGCACTCTACCACTGAGTTAAGGCGGGACGGTGATACTGATTCAGTGCATAATAGAACTGCACTGCTTCAATGCACCATCTCCATATATGGTGATGATATTTATGTTTTTCGCTGGGGGCGGGTAAAAAATCTGAAAAGAACCCGTAGGTTCCTCTCGATATTCTTTAGCATCAGACTCTGCTTTTATTAGAAGGTGTTAAGTTCTCCCCTGATAACCATTTCTGTGATCTTTGTTACATTAGAGAGCCAGTCGTCAATTACTACTTCAGCTTCCGATTTGACCTTTGCAAAGGAGCTACCTTCTTTTGGAATAATCTGAGCGCTTGCCACAAGCGGCTGGTCAATTGGCTTTCCTATCTGAGAGAGCAGTCTTATATAAACGTCCTGTACTTCCGGGACCTGTTTTACAATATCCCTGGCCATCTGTGTCGAGAGGAGGTTATAGATCTTCCCGATATGGTTAATCGGATTCTTTCCACTTGTTGCCTCCATACTCATAGGCCTGTTAGGTGTGATCAACCCATTGCAGCGGTTTCCACGCCCTACGGAACCGTCATCTCCCATTTCAGCTGAAGTTCCGGTAACTGTAAGGAAGACGGAGTTCGTTTTCAGGTCATCTCCTGTATTAATAAAGACCTTTACATCCCGTTCTGTGTAGCAAGCTGCAAGTTCTTCTGCATAGGCCTTCATTTCCTGGGTCATGTTTATGTAACTGTCCAGGTCGTCAACGTAGCTTCCTATCATGCCGCTGCATATAGTAAGGCTGATATTATCTCCATCCCTCAGTCCCATAACCTTCATATCTTCTCCTATTGCAGGCATGCGGGACTTCAGGTCAGTAAGGAGCTGCCTTTCTGTATTATATACGATATTTTCAAGCTCAGAAAATGGGGCATGTCCGACTCCAAAAGATGTGTCGTTTGCAATCGGAACCCTGTTTCTCTTGAAGACATCTCTGAGGTCTGAAGATCCTGTCCCGAGTTTGCAGTCTATGATCACGTCTCTTTCGAGGTCCATATTAACGATGGTTTTTTTCAGGTAATCCCGGGCAGCCTTGAGGGATACGGACTCTGT
Organism: Methanobacteriota archaeon; assembly: GCA_030054735.1. Taxonomy (GTDB): domain Archaea; phylum Halobacteriota; class Methanosarcinia; order Methanosarcinales; family Methanosarcinaceae; genus Methanosarcina. Next base: position 9,668 of record JASGVX010000033.1, read on the forward strand.
TGCAAGCTCGACATCGTCAAATTCTTTAGTGGCTCTGCCGACCAGGAGCATATATATAGGCTGCAGCACCTCTCCTCCCCCGAATTTTGGGCTGGACCTTCCGGCTACTATCTGAGTTTCATCAGTGTTGTGGTGGAGCACAGTTCCACATTTGCTGATGTATTCCTGGCATAGCGCTCGGCTAACGGCTTCGGCAAGACCGTCCGATATGCTGTCAGGGTGCCCTATCCCTTTGCGTTCTACAAGCTCTATCTGCTGCTTTTCAATCGGAGTTTGCAAGAGCTCTTCTACTTTTATATTTCGGGACATTTAGATCCTCTTTTTCAAAATTATTGGAATTTTTATTTCTAAATGTTGATATTACCAGTTTATTAATCTTTAGCCTGGAGTGTACCAGGTACCTTATCAACTTGATATTAATTTTAAATTAATTACTCATGTTATTACAACATTAATAATATTATTTATATGACTCGACAATCTGTTCTATTAAATTACTGCGGCTCAATAATATTCCAGATATATTTATTACTGATAGTAATATATTCTTCAGGAAAAATATCTGCAGAATAGTATTTCTTTGTGCTCAGAGCTAAGTAAGGAGAGTTTGAATGAAAACTTAGCGTGAAATCTTAGCGTGAAATCTTAGCGTGAAGTCTATATTACACAAGAGTATTCTGGATAAACGTTTATATACGGACCTGAATAAACGTTTTATATTGATAAGCCTGAAAAAAATCTCGTCATATCACTTAATTAGAGGACAGAACAGATGATTCGCATTGCAATACCCAATAAAGGCCGCCTTCACGAACCCACAATGTCTATTTTCAAAAAAGCAGGGCTTCACATCAACGGAGGAGCAGAAAGCCGAAAACTGTTTGCAAAAACTACAGACCCTGATATCCATATACTCTTTGCCAGGGCTGCCGATATCCCTGAGTATGTACAGGACGGAGCTGCAGATGTCGGTATTACGGGCATGGACCTGATTACCGAAAGAGAGGCAGATGTTGAAACTCTTCTGGACCTTAAATTTGGAAGGGCGAGTCTTGTGCTGGCTGTTCCGGAGGATTCCGATTTCAAAAAAGCACAGGACATTGAAGGCAAAAAAGTGGCAACCGAGTTTCCTGGAATTACGAGGCAATACTTTAAAAAACTCGGAGTTAATGTTAACATTATAAAAGTGAGCGGCGCATGTGAAATGACCCCTCATGTAGGAATTGCTGATGCCATTGTTGATATATCAAGTTCAGGGACAACTCTGTTGCTCAACAACCTGAAAGCTATTGACACGGTTTTCTCATCCACAGTCTACCTGATCGCCAACAAAGAGAGCCTCAGGACAAAAGAGAAAATTCTTGATATAAAAACAGCATTCGAAAGCGTGCTCAATGCAAAGAAAAAACGTTACCTGATGATGAATGTTCCTGAAGCTTCCCTTCAAGCAGTAAAAGAAGTCCTTCCCGGAATGTCAGGCCCGACAGTTATGAAGGTTGAACCCAGCAAGTTTTCTGAAGAATCGATACTTGCCGTCCATGCCGTTGTTGATGCAGACCTGATCTTCAGTATCGTAAACAAGCTGAAGAGAGTGGGTGCAAGGGATGTCCTTGTTGTTCCTATTGAAAGGATCTTGCACTGAAAGGGAAAAAGTCTGGAAAAAACAAAGATACTAAAATAACTGAAGCAGAGAGATGCTTTCTTAGAGATTGTACTGGAGATGTAGCTTTTTATGCTTTTTGAAATAATTCCTGCAGTGGATATGAGAGGAGGAAGGTGCGTTCAGCTGGTGCAGGGAGTCCCTGGCAGTGAGATTGTATCTCTTGATGACCCTCTTGCAGTTGCCCTTGAATGGGTAAGTAAAGGGGCAAAAACCCTCCACCTTGTGGACCTTGATGGGGCGATTGAAGGAAAAAGAAAAAATGCCTCAATTATTGAAAAGATCGTCCGGGCCTGCAGGGAAAAAGGTGTAAGTATTCAGGCTGGGGGAGGGATCAGGAGCTTTGAAGATGCAGCTTCCCTTCTTGAGCTCGGGGTTTCGAGGGTAATTCTCGGAACTGCCGCACTCCAGAACCCTGAGCTTGTAAAAGAGCTTTCCAGTACTTTTGGGAGCTCACGTGTAAACGTTGCACTGGATGCAAAGAATGGGAAAATCTTAATCAAAGGCTGGACTGAAGAATGCGCGCAAACTCCTGTTGAAATGGGCAGAAAGTTTGAAGAGCTCGGGGCCGGGAGCCTTCTTTTTACAAACGTCGACAGCGAAGGCTTAATGCAGGGAGTAAACCCTGTCCCGACAAAGGAACTTGTGGAATCTGTCAGCATCCCTGTAATCGCATCCGGAGGCGTAAGCTCCCTCGCAGATATTAAAACTCTGAAGAAGACCGGTGCTGCAGGCGTTGTTGTGGGCAGTGCTCTTTACACAGGCAGGTTTACTTTTGAAGAGGCAGCTGAGCTTGCCCCTGGAGATTGAGAGGCAGTTTTGATAAGGAAGTTTTGATAAGGAAGTTTTGATAAGGAAGTTTTGGTAAGGAAGTTTTGATAAGGCAGTTTTGGTAAGGAAGTTTTGATTTGGCTATATAATCTTACTTCTGCGAAGTTTACTTCTGAGAAGATTCATTTCCCAGCCTGTTTCCTTGATTTATTCCTGAGCAGGGCAAACCCCAACAACAAATAAACAGCAAAATCCAAAGTATTTAATTATTTCAAAAAGAATGTGGTACTGTATGAGGACAAGTAATATTTCCCGTAAGACAAAGGAAACCGATATTCAGCTTGAGATTAACCTTGATGGTAAGGGTATTGCAGATGTCATTACAGGGATCGGGTTTTTTGATCACATGCTTACTTCTTTTGCAAGGCACGCCGAGTTTGACCTTAAAGTTCGTGCCGAAGGCGACCTTTATGTGGACGAGCACCACCTCATTGAGGATACGGGAATAGTCCTTGGAAAGGCTCTTGCCGAAGCTCTCGGGGATATGGCTGGAATTGCCCGTTTTGGGGAAGCCAGAATCCCAATGGATGAGGCTCTTGCAGAGGTTTCCCTTGACGTTGGGGGGCGCAGTTATCTTGTACTGAAAGCCGGTTTTTCTGCTCCTGAGGTAGGGCAGTTCAGCACCCAGCTGGTGAATCACTTTTTCGAGACTCTTGCCTCAAATGCGAAAATTACAATGCACGCCAGCGTCTACGGGGATAATGACCACCACAAGATCGAGGCTCTCTTCAAGGCTTTTGCTTATGCGATGAAGAGGGCTGTAAAAATTGAAGGGAAAGAAATAAAAAGCACGAAAGGGACTCTCTAAATCCCGAGCCACAGCATCCGAGTTGAGCCACCCGAGTTGAGCCACCCGAATTGCTGCCCGAATTGCGATTCGGGAGCCCGCGGTCTGTTTCGCTCGCTACGCTCGCTCAAGCAGACTAATTTATGGATTAGTTTGGAGGCAATTCCTTAAGGTTTTGGCGGCAATTTCTTAAGGTTTAACTTTTTTAATTCTTTTAATTCTTTTAATTTTTTATTTTGATTTTTTGACCCGCCAATCGTTTGAAAATATTAGCATTGATTCCTGCCTTAACTGCCCGATAAGGCATAGGTTAGCTTTTTTTGCGGCTTCTACTCCGGAGTCGAAGGGCATGGCTTTGGTGGCAACGAGGGGGATTCCTGCGCGAGCTGCTTTTGTAAGCATGTAGGCGGGCTGCCTGCCCGTGGAGAGCATATATAGGTGTGAGAGGTCGAGACCTTTGAGGAAGGCGCATCCTACCACCTTGTCGACGGCGTTGTGCCTGCCTATATCGACAACCTGCGCTGTAAGATTTCCTTTTCTGTCTATAAGGGCGGCAAGGTGGGTGCCTCTGGTAAGTTTGTATGTATCGGACTCGATGTAAGTTATGCCGGCAAAAAGGGCTTCCTGGTCAAAAATTGCATCTGAATCTACGAAAATCTCTTCTTCCGCTGCCTTATCCTGAGGGGGTTTGCTTTCTTTTTTAGTCAGGATATGTATCTCGCTGCCTTCAACTTCAAGCCCTGCAATCTCTCTGTAACTTAGAGCTCCTTCCGTTATAAGGTGACCTAGAGCGAGCTCTTTTAGCTCAAAAGGGGAGGAAAAAAGGGTCGTAAAGAGTTTTCCGTCCAGAAAAAGTTTAACAGGGACTTCCTTTGCAAGCAATACTTCAGTGTCTTCTGCCCTGCCGTCGGAATGGATTCTTTTTGCAGGGTAAGGGGCAGTGTATCTTTCGGGCATATGGATCTATTTTCTCGCTTTTTCTGTATAAGCGGATATGGTTTCCATATGCCTTTTTCTTTTCCGTTAGTCTAAGCGCACTGCAAGGTAGTCTATAGTAGAGAAATTTGTGCCTGCTTCGAAATCTTTCAGATGAGCTATATTTGTACCGTAATCTGATAATTCAAACCTGTACCAGGTTTCATCACTTTTCAACTCCCGCCAGGAAGACTTCCTCCTCCAATTTTTCTTCCAAGTTCCGCAGAGAGTATGGTTTGATTGGCGTAGATGTCGTAATTATTGCCTGCAGAGAGGAAAGAGATACGTACATGATCTTTCGGTATGGGTACAATGGTGTAATCAGTGTCGTATACGAGTCCCGCTCCCTTTGCCGTGCTGTTAAAGTAATTGGCCCAGGCATCTGTATAGTGGGTAGAAATGCTCAGGTTAAAAAATTTTATATTCTTGCCCGTGGAGTCACTGTTGTTGAGAATAGGTTTTATTGAATCTCCAGTAAGGCGCAGGCCAGTGGAAGTGCTGGAGGAAACTGATTTAGGTTCTCCTGTAAGGCTTATGGCCTTAATAGTAACTATATAATTGCCGTTTGTACCATTTTTCTTTATATAGAAGGAAGGGTTTCTTTTCATCTGAGAGTTTTCTCCCTGGGCAAGAATAAGGGCTCCATTCTCGTACCTGAAGACCTGATTGGGATATTGCCTGTTTTCTGAATAATAGGTGATGCCTCCACAGTCAACTGTATAGGGAGCATGATTGGGGAGAATTATACTTATTGTACATTTTTCAGTGTTTACTGCAAGCTTACTGTTAGATTTGGAGGGCTCAAATACCGGGACTTCTCCCCCTCCCATGCTGAAAGGGACAGTTGCAGAAAGCCTGCCTGTATTATTGATGTCCAAACTCATGTACCGGGTGAATATTTCTTCCCTGATTTTCACGTCCTCCATATTGCTCCATGCATCATAACTATAGTCTTTTTCCGCATCAATTTTCCATTCCGGAACATAGTTTAGTTTGACCACGGAGATTATAGTGAATGCAATCCCCAAAAGCAGTACAGCTGCAATAGCAAGTGCGGCGGCAGATTCAGATTTTAATAGGCTTTTCCGAGACATTTCTTCCTTTCCCCCTGCTTTATGATTCAGGCTTAGAGCCCTATTCCCGGTTCTACCTTTACTACTGTTTTACTTACATAGAGCCTGTCCAGGTCAATACCACTTGATTCAGAGGGGAAGGTTAAACTCACAATATTGTTTGGTGGTAGCAGGGTAAGGTCATAATCAGAAATCTTTGAATCTTTCATTGTTTCTTTAAGGTACAGTTCCCAGGCTTCAGGATGATCAGTATTAACCGTTAAAATGAAGTAATTTGTGTTATTGCTATCATAAAGTGTCTCAAACTTTTTGCCGGTAAGGCGGAGAGAGCAGCCAGTGTTTGAGGATATGACGTCGGTGGGTGAAGATGTTTTTTTATCGATCTCCACAATGTGTATTGAAGCATTGTATTGATTTGCCGGTGTTCTGGAGAAGCGAATCGAGGGGTAAAGCATCATAGAAGACCGTTCCCCCTGGGAAAGGATCAAAGCACCTCCTTCATATCTAAAGTCCTGGTCTACATAATACCTGTTTTGTGAAGAGTAGCTCACAGCGCCGCAAGTGATTGTTTCTTCCAAACCCCCAGAAGGGTCTGTTATGCTAATTTCACATTCATCCCTGTTTACTGAAAGAGTCCCGCTGGACTTTATGGTGCCAATAATCGGTAGATCTCCCCCTCCCATATGGAAAGGTACATTCATAGTAATTTCAACATCCTGGGAATCTGGATTTGATGCAAGGGCTATGGTAATCAAGTCGATTTTTGATTTCAGGTCCGACATATCTTTCCAGACATCGTTCATGTGTGAATATTCCGCATCATTTTTCCATTCCGGGATATAACCAAGTCTTACCACCGAAAATATGCTAACAATGATTGCAAGCAGCAAAACTGCCCCCACAACTGTTGATGATGCAGATTCTGAACGGAGAGAAAAGGGCTTTCTTTCCTGTGAATTTTTTGAAATTTTTTCTGTCATATCTTAAACCCCTTATTTAATACCCTTTCTCATAAGTTAATAATCCAGATTGATACCTACAAAATCAACAGCGCCAGTTTTACCACTTTGTTGAACTGAATTCGAATAATACCATACCCATACAACAAGGTTTTCAAGTTCTTCAGTTGTTTTCACATGATTAGTTATATCATAATCGCAATATCCTTTCTCCACACATTCTGTAAACGTATTGCATTTTTCGAGATCATCATTTATTGTAATCAAATGGGAGCCATTGTAGATATTCAGTTTCATATTCACACTATTATCGCTCTTTTTATAGACGAATTTCAGGAGAACTTTTGAAAATGATGTGCTTTCTGGAATGTTCAGCTGTTTTGAATCTATGGAAAAAATAAACACTTCATAAACCCATTGTTTTTGTGGGAGATATGTCTTTGTAGCTAATCCGTCATTGAATTTATCGACTAAGTCCGTATCCATCCATTGGTAATAATTATATGCTGCTCCATAAGGAAATGTACCTGGAGTTATCCATTCGGGCAACTCCGTTCCCTCACCCGTACCAGGATCATCACCAGGAGTACCAGGATCATCACCGGGGGTACCAGGATCATCACCAGGGGTACCGGGATCATCACCGGGGAACTCCGTCCCCCCACTCCAGAGTTTTGTTTTCTGAATTACCTGGCGGGACTTCGTGTGCACGAAGTAGAAATCAACGACATCTCCAGGTTCAATATTTTTTTTGATTTCGATGTAATCCCCGAGAGTAAAAACGCCATTTTTGGGCAGCTTATTGCCTTTTGGACCATAGGCGTCGAAATTAGAGTCAGAAATATCGAATTCATACTGCGTCCCGTCAACGCTGAGTATTATTTTGATATCTTCAAGGTCAATAGTCTCTCCTCCGATGTGGAAGATCTTCACTTTGTCGTTGTCAATGTTTTCTTGCAGGTCGGTACGTGGCACATGTGGAGGCTTTACGGCTCCCTCATCCGAAAACACCATAACAGCTATTGAAGAAAAAGCCAGTACAACTACAGCTAGCATAAGCACCTGCCCTATTACCTCTGAAACTGCCCGACAGTCCTTAGCAAGTGCCCTGTGTTTTTTTCCCTCCACGATAAGAGTAACCCCCTGTAATTTTAGACTCTGTTATCTTAAAACGTTATTATTGAATATTAACTTAACTATTTTAATATAATTGTTTATTCATATTCATTTCACTGGAAACATTTATAAAATATGAAATGCATAATTTCCAAAAATTATTCATAAGTCTAGCAATATTTTATATACAAATGACTAATATCTCTTAGTACAGTTGAAAAAATATAAATTGCAAACACCTATTCATCTGTTAAAATTCCAACAGGATGTTCTGTCTGGAAGTTTTTAACTCGGGAGGGAGAAACATATGGATCTTAAAAAATTATTTAACGATAATAAAGCAGTGTCCCCGGTAGTCGGTGTCGTGCTGATGGTTGCAATTACCGTCATCCTCGCCGCTGCAATCGGTTCATCGGTCTTTAACCAGGGAAATGTAGAATCAGCACCTCAGGCGAACATAGACATTACGGCAGTAAACAGCACAAATGGAGGTTACATAAAATTTGAACACCTTGGTGGCGACCCTATCAATTTCGCATCTAATACTACTACAAAGATCTCAGCATCTCTTAATGGAGGAACTTCTGTAGAAATTGTTGCCACTGGTCTTAAGACGCTGGAAGTAGGTTCAATGGAAACAATCAAGTTGAATAAATTCGGCAATTCTCCGGCCTTCTCAACTCTCAAAGCTGGTGACACTGTCAACATCAAGATAATTGACGTCCGAACCCAGCAGCTTATCACTGACAAGAATGTAAGGTTCTAATCTCTAATGGAAAGCACCTTAAGGAGGTGCGATCCTTTCACTTTTTTTGTTACTTTTTTTGAGATAAAATTCCTTCTATCCTCACCAGATTTTCGAAATTTTATTGATCTGCAGCGTTTTTCAGCAGGTATCATTCAAACAACTTTTTTGTGCTTTTTTTTCATTCAAATTAAAAAGTAATCATGCTAGCCGCCGTTTAAAATCAATTTACTAAACACAAGGGGTAGTTTCAGAGAGAATTTTGATAAGGCATATTAATGATTGGGTGCAATTTTGGGTTGAAAATAGATTTAAATTTTAATTAAAATAAAAATGTCACTATATTTATTTTGTTGAAAAGTGACGCTACTTCTTTTTTATCATAAGTGAATTACTATCATAACTATATAGTTATATTTTCAATGTTTACTTAGAATAAATATTGACTCAGATATTTCTTGATGCTCAGAAACTTTGAGAGGCCACTGATTAAAAAATATTACATCTTACTTCCTGCAGATGTCTTCAAAAAATAACATTTCTCCTAATATCGCTTTTGGAACTTATTCGAAAAATGATTAACTTTTCATTAAACTCTATAAAAAAAGTGCCTCTTGATATTGTTTTACGTATGAAAGTATAAAATTCCGATTAAAGCAAGGAAGAAATTTCTTCCTTGATGAGCCTTACAGCTTCGTCCACACCCTTAAGGACGTCTGGACTTATTTCTCTGCTAACTTCAGTGGCGTAGGCCCCTATTTCAATTCCTATGACTACAATTTCCGGCAGAGTTTGAACCTGTTCCCCTATCATTAACACGTCTATAATTGTCAGATCGTGTACTGAGACCAGGGGATGAAATTCAGCACCATTTAGCAGATCCCTGCCTTCGATTCGGTGAACCGAACCTGTAGAGCTGCCTGCAAGGATAGCATCTACCACAATTACTTTCCTGGCGCCGTCAAGAAGATTCAGGAGGTCAAGTCCACAGACCCCTGCATCTTCTATATCGAGTCCTTCAAGTCCGTTAAGCTCTGTCTTTTTAAGAGCCTCAATAACTTTCAGGCCAACGCCATCATTTCCCATTAAGGGGCTTCCAAAACCAAGCACACGGATAGGAGCATGTAATATAGGCATATTATTCTCACTTTACAAAGGTGTATACAAGATAAATGCCTATATTACCTTTTCCAGTTAATATTTTCCATTAAGATCTTTTTTCAATGCTTTTTCGCATCAAAGTTTGAATACTTCTCTACATACTCGGAATAATGAGTATCTGAGAAATCTTCTTTTCCTGTAACGAAAATAGCCTTGTAGTACTTCCAGACACGAGGGTCGAACTCCAGAATGAAAACGTGTATCACCAGTTCAAAGATAAACC